>JAKFUJ010000121.1 GCA_021732805.1 Betaproteobacteria bacterium
GGCCTGATCATCACCTTGCGCCATTTGATGGCGCCGCCAGGTGCGTCTTTCGGGCCGTTCGCGAATTGCAGTGAGAACGGTCGTTCCTTGAACTGGCTGTTGACGGTGCTGACAGTCACATTGCCGTTGAACTTGACCGTCAATTCCGGGCCATTGGCGTAAATCTCGAAAGTGTTCCACTTGCCGCCGGCCTTGGGCAGCGGCGCCCTGACCTGGGCAAAATCGACGATGGCGCCGGTGCTGTATTCCTGGCCCGGACGCTGGTCGTAGATATTGACCTCATATGAACTGTCGGCACCGATTTTTTTGGGGTCGGCCGCACGCATGAAAATGCCACTGTTGGTCGTTGTGTCTGCCCAGAACTCGGCATAGATTTCAAAATTCTTGTATGAGTTTTTAGTGACGAGATGCGAAGAACCCTTGCCCTTGTCGGCAACAATGACGCCGCCTTCAGCGCGCCAGTTGGCATCGCCTATGCGGTTGAAATTTTCCAGGCCTTTTTCGCCGTCGATCAGCGTAATCCAGCCTTGTCCAGGCGTATGGGCGCAGCCGGCAACGAACAGCGCGGCAGCAAGCAGGGCAATTGCGTAAAGCCTTTTCATTTTCTGGTCTCCCCCAATTTCCGGCGATCGGATGATCGTCAGGAATGGCGATTCTGCGCTGCTGCAAGGCATTGTCAACCGACATGAAAATGTTGCGCTGCCGCGCGATTTCCTTCACACAATCCGGCTGCCGGCGCTCAGCTCCGGTTTGTCGCGCTGATGAATTTGCCGCAGTCTTCTGCACTCAGCGGCTTGGAAAAAAAATAGCCCTGGATCTGGTCGCATTGATGGGTAGTCAGGAATGCCACCTGTTCCTGTGTTTCCACACCCTCGGCAACGGCGATCATGCCCAGATTATGTGCGAGGCCGATGATGGTGCGGGTGATTGCCGCATTCTGCGCGTTTTTGATGACATCGAAGATGAACGAGCGATCAATCTTGATCGAAGTCATTGGGAAGTGGGAGAGGTAGCTGAGGCTGGAGTATCCGGTGCCGAAATCATCCAGCGCAATATGGATGCCTGCAGTGCGCAATGCCGTGACGATCCTGGCCGCATCCATCGGATCACGCATCAACAGACTTTCGGTTATTTCCATTTCCAGCAGGTCCGGATCAACTTCCGAAGACTCCACGATCGTCAGCAGATGCTGCGCTGCGTCGGCTTTCTGGAACTGACGGGGGGAGAGATTGACGGCGACGCGGATATCAGACAATCCGGCGTCACGCCAGGCTGCGGCCTGACGGCACGCCGTAAGGATGATCCAGTCGGTCACCAATCCGATCAGGCCGGTGTCTTCAAGCAAGGGAATGAATTCGGAAGGCGGCGTCAGGCCGATGCCCGGCCGTTGCCAGCGCAGCAGCGCCTCAACTCCGGCGACCATGCCGGTGGCGAGCGCGATCTTGGGCTGGTAGTGCAGTATGAACTCGTCGTTTTCCAGAGCGCGATGCAGCTGATTGGCCAGCTGCAGTTTTTCGCTTGCGCGAGCATTCATTTTAGCGGTGTAGAACTGGTAACTGTTTTTGTCTTGTTCCTTTGCCCGCATCATTGCGACATCGGCGTTGCTGATGAGAGTGTCGGTATCGGTGCCGTCCGCCGGATGCAGCGTAATGCCGATGCTGGCGCTGAGAAACATTTCTTCTTTGCTGACGACGACAGGGCGGGCAACAGCTTCCAGCAGTTTCTGCGCCACCTTGGCCGCATCCTGTGCCGTGCCCACGTTGGCGAGAATGATGGCGAATTCATCGTTGCCAAAACGGGCGCGCATGTCTTCAGTACGCAGGCTTGCTGAAATGCGTCCTGTTATTTCACGGAGCAATGCATCGCCGACGGCATGTCCGCGGGTATCGGCGATGAACTTGAAATGGTCCAGTCCGAGGAATAAAACGGCCGTGGTCCATCCATTGCGCTTGGACAGCGCCAGTGTCTGGTTAAGCCGTTCATTGAACATCGCGCGGTTGGGGAGACCGGTCAAATTGTCATAATGGGCGAGATACATCACTTGTAATTCGAGTTTTTTCTGCTCGGTGATGTCCTCGACGATTGAAATGATGCTTGCAGAATCGCGACCGCGCCGGTTCGCGAGTGACAGCGTCAGCCGGCCCCAGATGATTTGTCCGTTTTTGTGTATGTAACGGCATTCGCGCGCGGTGTGCGGCTGTTTTTTTTCCAGCAGCTGTTTGTAGTATTCGAGCAGACTATTGCGGTCCTGCCCGCTGCGGGGCAACAGGTCCAACACGGATATTTTCAGCAATTCCTCGCGGCTATAGCCGAGGATGCCGCATAATTTTCGGTTGACGTGCAGCCAGCACGAATTCTCCGCATCAGTATCCTGCACGGCGATGCCGATTCCCGCGTGCTCAAAAGCCAGATGGAAACGTTCGTCGTCTTCAGTGATATGCACTGTCTGCTTTGTGTCCATTTTTTATGTTAATGCTGATCTACGCAGTCTCAGAGCCGGATGTCATGGATTGTGTTTTTTGAAATCAGGATTGTCAATTACATGCGCAGGTGCGCTGTGGCTTCTTCCTCGGCGCGTTGCTTGATCTCGTAGGCCATCGGGTTTTTCATTTCCTCCAGGATATGGCCGACGAGTCCGATAGCGCGCGCCAGCACGCCGATGCCACGGACGATTTTCCAGGGCAGCTTGAGTTCGCTGGCAATCGCAGCGATGGCGCCGGTGGCATTGACAGGCAGCGATTTGCCGTAAACCTTTTCGGCCTGTGCGCCGACTTTCTGCATCAGTTTCACATACGGGCCGTCATAACCCTGCTCGGCGGCAATTGCAAACAGCCGCGGCGCACGCGGGTCCACCGGCTTGTGCAGCGTATGGCCGATGCCCGGGACAATCTCTTTGCGGGCATGGAAACGTTCGACGATCTGCGCCGACAGCGTGTCAAGGTCGGCATCCACCGTCGGATCGGGCAGGGCTTCCTGCAGCATGCGCGCTGCCGTTTCCATGCTGCCGACAAACACGCTGCCCAGTCCGCACAGGCCGGCGGCGACGGCGGCCTGCATTGCTTCGGGAGCGCCGGTGTAGGTCATGCGCGCGGCGATCGAGCTCGGCGTCAGGCCGTGTTCGACCAGCGTTACCGCGATGGCATTGAACATCACCGATTCACGCGGCGTCGGCAGGCGATCGGTGATTTCAAGGAAGGCCATGTCACCCAGCGACAGTTTGCCGAGGATTTCAGTGCACAGGTCGTGACCTTTGACGGTGATGCGGTCCACCGCACTCCAGGCGATGTCGGTGCGGATGGATTTGCGTTTTGCCATGGGATCGTTCCGGGTTGATTTGGATCAAGGCAGCTTAGCATTGTGCCGGCAGCTATGCATTTTCGGCGGCTGAATGTGCAATTTCAATTTAAAATGCAAACTGTTATCGCGCAGATTGCCCGGAGTCCATCATGCAAATGTCCGTCAAAAAACCGGCGGCGGTCGTCAGTCCGTCGCAAACGCTCAGCATTTTCCTGTCTTCGATCCGTTATGAAGATCTGCCGGATTCGGTCGTCGCTCGCACCGAAGAACTGTTTCTCGACTGGTTTGCTTCGGCGCTGGCAGGCAAAGGCGCGCGCCCGGTGTCCGCGATGGATGCGTTTGCCTCAGCGATGGGCCCCAAAGACGGCGCTGCCGAGAACCTGCTGACGCGCAAACGCACGTCGCCGTTTTTTGCGGCGCTGGTCAACGCCGCGGCATCGCATTTTGTCGAGCAGGATGATCTGCACAACAGCTCGGTGCTGCATCCGGGTACGGTGGTGTTTCCGGCGGTGCTGGCTGCGGCGCAGGATGTCGGCGTCAGCGGCAGGGAGCTGATCGCAGCATCGGTGGCCGGATATGAATGTGGCGTGCGTGTCGGTGAATTTCTCGGTCGCTCGCATTACAAGGTGTTCCATACCACGGGTACTGCCGGCAAACTGGCCGCTGCTGCCGGCGTCGCACATGTATTGAAGCTGGATGCCGACCAGATGCAGCATTGCCTGGGTTCGGCCGGAACGATGGCAGCGGGTCTGTGGGAATTCCTGCGCGATGCTGCTGACTCCAAACAACTGCATACCGCCAAAGCGGCGGCCGACGGCTTGATGGCGGCGTACATCGCCCGTGACGGTTTTACCGGCGCGCGCAATATTTTTGAAGGCAAACAGGGCATGGCCGCCGGCATGTCTAGCGATGCTGATGTGAAGTGGCTGACCGACGGCTTGGGCACACGCTGGGCGACGGCGGAAACCTCGTTCAAATTCCATGCCTCGTGCCGCCATACCCATCCTTCCGCCGATGCCTTGCAGACGCTGATGCGCCAGCACCAGTTGCAGGCCGATGACATCGTCCGGGTCACCGCGCATGTGCATCAGGGTGCGATCGATGTGCTGGGGCCGGTGACCGATCCGCAGACCGTGCATCAGTCCAAGTTCTCGATGGGTTTCGTGCTGGCGATGATCGCCACGCTGGGTCGTGCCGCGCTGGCGGATTTTACAGAAAAATCTATTAAAAACAATAACTTACGTAAATTTCACGACCGCGTCAGCATGGTGCTGGACAAAGACATCGATGCCGCTTATCCGCGGCGCTGGATCGGTCGGGTGAGCGTAAAGACTGTTGATGGCCGCACGCTGGAATGTCGCGTCGAAACACCGAAAGGTGATCCCGGCAACACGCTGTCGCGTGCCGAGCTGGAGGACAAGGCGTTACGGCTTGCCGGCTATTCCGGGGCAGCCACTGCAGACGAAATGAAAACCTTGATGGCCCGCATCTGGCGGCTGCGCGACCAGCCGTCCGTGCGCGATTTTCTGGCGCGTTCGTGACCCTGCCCAAAGTGCTGTCGGGGCGCCGCGGTGTTGCCCTGCTGGTTGTCGTTGTTCTTGCCGTAGCGCTGGTGCTGGTTTATCAGCGACCCAAAGCAGTGGCAGTGGAATTGATACCGGTCGTTGCCGCTGACATCCAGACCAGTGTCGTGGCCAGCGGCCGCGTGCTGCCGCCGGCGCGCGTTGATATCGGCGCAACCATTGTTGGTCGCGTTGAAACGGTACGAGTGCGGGAAGGGGCGCGCGTGAGCGAAGATGAGGTGTTGATCGAATTGGAGCAGCGCGAGCTGAAAGCCGCGGTTGCTCAGGCGCAAGCGGCTTTGAAACGCGCCCAGGCGCGGGTGGTGTCGGTCAAAACGCTGGCGCTGCCCACGGCACAGGCTGCGCAGCAACAGGCCGTCGCCAATCTGGAGGTCGCTGAACGCGAGGCCAGACGCGCCCGCGATCTGGCCGCCAAGGGATTCATCAGCCAGTCC
>JAKFUJ010000297.1 GCA_021732805.1 Betaproteobacteria bacterium
CGTTCAACGGCATCGACGTCAATTCGCTGATGTTCCAGATCGTCAACGCCGTCCCGCCGCTGCCGAGCTCAGTGAACCTCGCGCTGCCGCAGATCATCGACCTGATCATCGCCAAGGCGCTGGCCAAGTCTGCTGAAGACCGTTATGCCAGCATCGCCGAGCTGGCTTCCGACCTGCGCGCCTGCCGACAGCAGGGCCTCGGTGGCGCCGTGCCGCCGCTGATCGCTGCCGCGCAACCGGTCGCAGTCGAATCCCAGCAACTGCTGTTCGACGACACCACGCTGCCGGCCGCGCGCGCCGAAGACCGCAACCCGGGCGTACCTGTCGACAATCTGCCGGCGCGGGGACTGGCCAAGGAATTCGATTCGATGGCCGCCACCATGCGCCTCGCCGCGAAAACCGGAGCGATCAGCGATCCCGCCGCCTTCGCCGCGGATTTCGGCATCAGCCGTCACTCCATCGACGCCGCGCTGATGGATGCGGAAGACGAATCCGAGCGCAACTGGGGCGCAAAAACCGTGATGCGTGCACCGCCGTGGTCGACGCGCGACCGCCAGATTTTTCTCGGCGCTGTCGGCGGCGCACTGGTGCTGGGGACCTTGATCGTTTTCATCTGACATTTTTTGTCTGACGTTTTCGTCTGTCGTTTTCGCCTGTCGTTTTCGCCCGTCATTTCATCAAGCGTCACTGTCGAAGCCGTAATCTGAAGGAGCATCATGCGCATCACCGCTGTTGAAGCCATCGCCATCGACATTCCACTCAGCAAAAATTTCGGCGGCTCGACCTACAGCGTGCTCAAACGCTCGACAGTGATCACGCGGCTGCGGACCGAGGAAGGCCTCGTCAGCAACGTCTATAACGGCGACAACCGCGCCCACGGGCCGCAGATCGCGCAGTTGATCGAAAACGATTTATTCAATGTAATCAATGGCTTGAGTATTTACCAGCGGGAGCTGGCGTGGGACCGCATGTTTGCGCTGAGCCATTCCGCCGGCGACAAGAAACTGCTGCTCGAAGCCATCGCCTGCGTGGACAGCGCCATCTGGGATCTCACCGGCCGCGCACTGGGCAAAAGCGTGTGCGAGCTGATCGGCGGTTACGCCACCGAACTGCCGATCATTTCCATCGGCGGCTATTACATGCCGGGCAAGACCGATGCCGACATCGCCCGCGAAATTGAATCGTACCGTGACGCCGGCATGGCCGGCTGCAAATTCAAGGTCGGCGGACTGTCACCGGAAGAGGACGCCGCACGCGTGGCTGTCGCGCGCAAAGCGGTCGGCGATGATTTCATACTCTGTGTCGATGCCAACCGCGGCTGGGCCGCCGAAGACGCGATGCGTTTTGCACGGCTGGTCGAACCTTTGAACATCCGCTGGTTCGAAGAGCCCTGTCACTGGTATGACGATGCAGCGCAGATGGCAAGGGTGCGACAGTCCATCCCGATGCCGGTCACCGCAGGACAAAGCGAAATCACCAGCCATGCGATACGCCGCCTCATCGATGCGCAGGCCGTGGATCTGGTCAATTACGATGCCTCCGAAGGCGGCGGCGTCACCGACTGGCTGCGCGCTGCCGGCCTGTGCCGCGCCGCGGGCGTGGCGATGGCGCACCATGAAGAAGCGCAGATCGCCAGCCACCTGCTCGCCGCCGTGCCTCACGGCACCTATGCCGAATGTTTCGCTGATCCGGCGCGGGATCCGGTATGGCAGTCGATGTGGATCAACCGGCCGCCGATCGTCAATGGCATGATGCAGGTCTCCACCGGCCCCGGTTTTGGCATTGAGCTCGATGAAAAAATGATTTTCAGGTTTCGTACTAACTAGACGCTATCAAGCAACCACTCGGAGCGACGCGACTCATGGGCGCAGGTAGGCGTAACCTTCGCGCTGCTGGAGCCGCGTAATCTCGGCAACACCGGAAGGCACAAAGGTCGACTCCGGGATGAATTTCTTCTTGTCGATATTGCGGTTGCGCAGCGTGATCTGGCACACGTCGAACTGCACACCCTGGTTCTTTAATTGCTCTACCGCAATGTTGTACGGATTGCCGCGTGCATCCTTGGCGCCGTCAAACAGGAAATCAACGCCGGCGGCGTGCGTGACAACGACAATTTTTGCCTTGGGATTGACCTCGAGATGGTTGCCGATGTTGCGCAGCGCGGCGACCGCCTGGGCGTTGCTGTCGTTGATGTGATACACCACCTTGTCTTCCGCGACATTGGCCTTGGGATCGGCTCCTGTCGCCGCGCAACCGGCGCCCAGTGCCACGATAACCAGCAGCGATGCAGTTGTCAGGTATTTCATGAAATCCTCCGGTTGCAAAATTGGTTAAAACCATCTTCAATATGACTGCCGGTTTCCGTTTTGAAAGCGGCATGTTGCGGCCTGTTTGTTGCGGCCATCCGCACGGCAGGAACGCCAGCCTACTCTGCACGCAACCGCCACGCAACGTGAACCTGGAACATCCATGAATGCAACCGTCACCCGCCATCTGCTGATTCGCGGCCACGTGCAGGGAGTGGGTTTTCGCAATTACATCGCTTACAAGGCGCAGCAACTCGGGATTAACGGCTGGGTGCGAAACCGCAGTGACGGCAGTGTGGAAGCCGAAGTGCATGGACCGGAAGTTGCGGTCGCTGCGATCATCCGCACCGCGGGCCGCGTGCTTCACAGGTTGCCAGCGTCACCATTAGCGACAGTGCCGGCAGCCACTCCGGATTCGATATCCGCCGAACAGAATAAATAACTTAAAAATCAATTACTTATAGTGCACAACACAATGGCCTTTGCGAGGCCCCTCACCCCAACCCTCTCCCCGCAAGCGGGGCGAGGGAGAGTCTCATTTGACAGGTGCTCTTATATAAATTCGGCGCTGCTGCAGCTCAACTCTTGACCATCGACTTGTCGCCGCGATGGATCGCCGCAGCGCGCGCCGCCAGTTTGTCGGCCTCCAGCTTGCGACCCAGCGCTTCCAGTACCTGCGCCAGATTGTTCAGCGTATGCGCCACACTGGGACTGTGCAGACCCAGGGTTTTTTCCTTGATTGCCAGCGCTCTCCGCAATACCGGCTCAGCCTCGGCATTGCGGCCTTGTGCATGCAACGTTGCACCGAGGTTGTTAAGGCTGGCCGCGGTCTTCGGATCATCGCCGTAATTTTTTTCGAATATTACCAGCACGCGACGGTGCAGTTTCTCGGCATCGGCGTATTTTTTCTGCGCCTGCACCACATCGGCAAGATTGTTGAGCAGGATGCCCACCGCAGGATCGCGCGGACCGAGCGCCTTTTCGCGCAACAGCAGCGCGCGACGAAACTCCTTCTCCGCTTCGGCATAACGCTGCGCAAAACGCAGCACCAGTCCCAGCGTGGCGATACTCTGATCGGCTGCGCGATGGTTCGGCGGAAAACTGCGTCCGGCTTCGGCAACGGCTTCGCGCGCAAACAGTTCCGCCTGCTGCAGATTGCCGCTTTGCAGATGCTGGTTGGCCTGATGGACCAGTGTTTTCCATTCCGCTTCACCGGCGGCAACCGGCGCCACGCCCGCCACGGCGATGATCATCGAAGCCAGTACCGCAATCACCCGCCTACTCAAGGCCATAAACAATATTCACGTTTTCCGGCTTCAGCCATTCCCCCAGCGAGCGCAGCAAATCTTCATTGAGGTTGACCTGCCAGTCCGGCCCGAGCCTGACCTCGCAGCGCGCGCCATTGCTGGTGTATTCGATCGCCACCGTGCAGCGTCCCTGGCGGTGCGGTCCCAGCAATTCCTTGAGCCTTGCGCCTGATGACTGGCCGTTGCAGGTCAGGCGGATGCCACGCGCGTAACGGTTGCGCGCTTCGTTGAGATCGAGAATGTCCATTGCTTCCAGCCGCAGCGAATTGTCGCCGCCGCCGTTCTCACTTTCGGATTCGGCGCTGCGGTAACGCTGGCGGCCGCGTATTTCCATCACCAGCAGTTCGTCCTCGCGCAGTTTGTGGCGGAAACGGTCAAAAGCCTCGCGGAACACCACCACTTCGTGTTTGCCGGTGTCGTCGGCCAGCGTGACGATGCCCATGCGGCCGCTGGCCGTGTTCTGCACACGCACCGACAGCACCACGCCGGCAATGTTCGCCGTGCGCCCGCCGATGTCGCTGGCGGTCTGCAGGTCGCCCAGTTTCTTGCTGACCATGCGCCGCACTTCGTCACGATAGACGTTGAACAGGTGGTCGCTGCGATAATAACCGAGCGCCAGCTTTTCGTTCTGCAGCAGTTCCTTTTTGCTCCAGCGCGGGATGTTGCTCGGCGCAATGACCCGCGGCGCGTCCACCGCATCGCCAAACAGGCTGGTCTGTGACGCCGACCGGCTTGCCTGCTCCGCGCTCTCCAGCGCAAGGCCGACACAGGCCATCAGCTCGGCGCGGTTGTCATTGATGCCGTCAAAAGCGCCGGCGCGCACCAGCGACTCGACCACGCGGCGGTTGACCACGCGTTTGTCGACGCGGTGGCAGAAATCGAACAGGTCCCGGAACGGCCCGTCCGCGGTGCGTACTTCGACAATCTGCTGGATCGCGCCTTCACCCGTACCTTTGATGCCGCCGAGGCCGTAACGGATACGCTTTTCATCGACCGGTTCGAAACGGTAACCGCCGGAATTGACGTCGGGCGCCAGCACTTCCAGTTTGTTGTCACGCGCGTCATCGACCAGTTGCTGCACCTTGTCGGTGTCGTTCATCACCGCCGACAGGTTGGCCGCCATGAACGCGGCCGGATGGTGCGCCTTCATGTACGCGGTCTGATAGGCCACCAGCGCGTACGCCGCGGCATGCGATTTGTTGAAACCGTAACCGGCGAACTTTTCCATCAGGTTGAACAACTCGTCGGCCTTGTACTGGTTCAGCCCGTTTTTAGCCGCACCGTCCTGGAACAGCCCGCGGTGCTCGGCCATCTCCTCGGGTTTTTTCTTGCCCATCGCGCGGCGCAGCAGGTCGGCGCCACCGAGGCTGTAACCGCCGATGATCTGCGCCATCTGCATCACCTGCTCCTGATAAATCATGATGCCGTAGGTCTCGGAGAGGATGCTTTCGACGCGCGGATCGGGATAGGTGAAGCCCCGGCCGTGTTTGCGCGCGCAGAATTCCGGAATCAGTTCCATCGGCCCCGGGCGATACAAAGCAACCAGCGCGATGATGTCGCCGAAGCGGTCGGGCTTGGCGCTTTTCAGCATGTCGCGCATGCCGCGCGATTCAAACTGGAACACGGCCGAGGTG
>JAKFUJ010000402.1 GCA_021732805.1 Betaproteobacteria bacterium
GTTGTTGCTGACCATCAGCGGCAGGTTGAGTTGTCTGCAGCGTTCTTCGGTCAACGTCAGACAGATCAGGCCGCGGCCGTATCGCGCCATGAAATTGATGGTCTCCGCCGTCGCAAATTCCGCGGCGAGCACCAGATCTCCCTCGTTCTCGCGGTCTTCCTCGTCGACAAGGATCACCATGCGCCCGGCGCGCATGTCGGCGATGATGTCGGCGGTGGAACTGATGGCCATGTCGTCTTTACCTGATTTCACTGTTTTTCCGCTTCACATTTCCGCTTTACTTTCCCGCTTCATGCAGGCGCTCAACATACCGCGCCAGCAAATCCACCTCAAGATTGACCTTCACACCCGGCTTGAGGTTCTGCAATGTGCTTGCACCCAGCGTGTGCGCGATCAGATTCACTTCAAACGTATCGCCCTCGACCATATTCACCGTCAGGCTGACACCATCCACCGCCACCGAACCCTTGCGGGCGATGTAGCGCGCAATCGCCGGTGCTGCGGCAATCACGAGGCGGCGATTATCCCCTACAGCGTCAAAGCGCGATACCGTTCCGGTGCCATCCACATGGCCGGTCATCAGATGACCGCCCAGCCGGTCAGCCAGACGCAGCGCTTTTTCGAGGTTGACCGCCGCGCCCTGCGCAAAACAGGCGACTGTGCCCAGCGTCGCCTGCGACACCTCGGCCTCAAATCCACTGTTGTCGAAGGCCACCACGGTCAGACACACGCCGCTGACGGCGATGCTGTCGCCCAAAGCGACATCTGACATATCCAGTCCGTTGCCCGCGATGCGCAACCGCACGCCACCCGGCGCAGGTACCACCGCCTCAATGTGGCCAACGGCCGCAACGATACCGGTAAACATTATTTACTCAGCCTAGCCAGCACGCGCACATCGTCGCCAAGCTGCCGGATATCGGTGATTTTCAGCTGATGCCGGCCGGCCAGGTTTTCCAGTGGCGGCAGATGGAACATGCCTTTGGCGGTATCGCCCAGTATGCACGGCGCCATGTAGATCAGCAGTTCATCGACCAGCCCTTCGGCGAGCAATGATCCATTTAACTTGTACCCGGCCTCGACATGGATTTCATTGCAGCCGCGGCGCGCCAGTTCCTGCAGCAGCGCCGGCAGTTCCACCTTGCCGTCATGATTGGGCAGCACCACGACTTCGGCGCCCCGCGCGCGCAAGGCCACACTGCGCGGCACATCGGCGCCGGCGGCGGCGATCAGCGTGCCCGGCCCCAGCACGTTCGCCTTCAGCGGCGTCTGCATCCTGCTGTCTACCACCACCCGCATCGGCTGACGGCTGGTCATCACGTCGCGCACCGTCAGTTGCGGATTGTCATCCTTGACCGTGCCAACACCCGTCAGCACCGCGCAGGCGCGGGCGCGCCAGGCATGGCCGTCGCGGCGCGCCTCGGCACCGGTGATCCACTGGCTCTGGCCGTTGGCCAGCGCAGTGCGACCGTCAAGGCTGGCTGCGATTTTCATGCGCACCCAGGGTGTGCCGCGGGTCATGCGCGCAATAAAACCGATGTTCAGTTCACGCGCTTCCATTTCCATCAGGCCGACATCGACCTGGATGCCGGCGGCGCGCAACTGGTCAAAACCCTTGCCGGCGGTTTGCGGATTCGGGTCCTGCATCGCAGCCACCACCCGCGCCGGTTTGGCCTTGATCAGCGCATCAACACAGGGCGGCGTGCGTCCGTGGTGGGCACAGGGTTCCAGCGTCACATACACCGTGGCGCCGGCGGCCTTGCTGCGCGCATGCTGGAGCGCAATCGGTTCGGCATGCGCGGCGCCGGCCTTTTCATGCCAGCCTTCGCCGACCACCTTGTTGTTCTTGACGATCGCACAACCGACGCGCGGATTCGGCGTGGTCGTATAGAGGCCGCGCGCCGCGAGTTCCAGCGCATAAGCCATGTGGCGGTAATCGTCGGGTGTAAACATGGGTAACTTAGAGCGCGTAACAAAATGAAAATCTTCCCTCATCCCAACCCTTCCCCCGGAGGGGGAAGGGCTTTACTTCCCTCTCCCTCCGGGAGAGGGACTGAGGGTGAGGGAGTGCTGGGTATCCATGCTCCATCCATTTTGTTAGGCGCTCTTACTTGCGTAACTTACTTGCGACCCGGCTTGCGCACTTCCTTGATGGCGTCGGTGAAATCATCAACGCCCTGGAAGCTGCGATAGACCGATGCAAAACGGATGTAGGCCACTTCGTCGAGCTTTTTCAGTTCGCGCATCACCATTTCGCCGACGCGCCGCGCCTGTATTTCGCGCTCTCCCAGCGACAGCAATTCATTGGTCAGCGTGCCGATGGCCTCGTCAACCAGCGGCGTCGGCACCGGCCGCTTGTGCAATGCGCGCATGAAACTGGTGCGCAGCTTGGCCAGATCGAATTCGGCGCGGCTGCCGTCCTGCTTGACCACCTGCGGCATGCGCAGTTCGACGGTTTCGTAGGTGGTAAAACGTTTGCTGCAGGCGACGCACTTGCGCCGTCGGCGTATGGTGTCCCCGTCATCGCTCTCGCGCGAGTCGATGACCTGGGTTTCATCCGATTGGCAGAAAGGACACTTCATGAGGGCAATGATGAGTGATGAGTGATGAATGATGAACTGGATTCAAAACCAAAAGCTTCAAGGATTTCGCTCATCATTCATCACTCCGCGCTCATCGCTGTCCGGCGTAGACCGGAAATTTGTCGCACAGCGCCTGCACTTCGGCGCGCACACGGTTGTTCACCGCTTCATCCTGCGGTGCATCGAGCACATCGGCAATCAGATGTCCGAGTTTCTCGGCTTCGTGTTCCCTGAACCCGCGCGTGGTCATCGCCGGCGAACCGATGCGCACACCGCTGGTCACCGTTGGGGTGCGGGTGTCGTTGGGCACCGAATTCTTGTTGACCGTCATGTGCGCGCGGCCCAGCGCCTGCTCGGCTTCCAGACCGGTCACCGGCTTCTCACGCAGATCGAGCAGGAACAGATGGCAATCGGTGCGTCCGGAAACGATGCGGTAGCTGCGCTCCTGGAGCACTTTCGCCATCACCCGCGCATTGTCGAGCACCTGCTGCTGATACTGACGGAAGTCTTTCGACATCGCTTCCTTCAGCGCCACCGCCTTGGCGGCAATGACGTGCATCAGCGGTCCGCCCTGCGAACCCGGGAACACGGCGGAATTCAGCACCTTCTCATGCCGTGCATCGGCAAGGATCAAGCCGCCGCGCGGACCGCGCAGCGTCTTGTGCGTGGTCGTGGTCACAAAATCGGCGATGCCCACCGGGCTTGGATACAGGCCGGCGGCAACCAGTCCGGCGTAATGCGCCATGTCGGCCATCAGCAATGCACCAACATCATCGGCAATCTTGCGGAACTGTTTCCAGTCGATGACCAGCGAATACGCTGAAGCCCCGGCGACAATCAGCTTGGGCTTGCGCACTTTGGCAAGCTCAGCGACTTCGTCGTAATCAATGGCCTGCGTTTCCGGGTTCAGACCGTACGACACCGCGCTGTAGTACTTGCCGCTGATGTTGACCTTGGAACCGTGTGTCAGGTGGCCACCATCGGACAAGCGCATGCCGAGTATCGTGTCTCCCGGCTGCAGCGTCGCGAGAAACACGGCGGCATTGGCCTGCGCACCGGAATGCGGTTGCACGTTGGCATACGTGGCCTTGAACAGTTCCTTGGCGCGATCGATCGCGAGCTGCTCGGCAATATCGACGTATTCGCAACCGCCGTAATAACGCTTGCCGGGATAACCCTCGGCGTATTTGTTGGTCAGCACCGAACCCTGCGCAGCCAATACCGCCGGACTCGCATAGTTTTCCGAGGCGATCAGTTCGATATGGTCTTCCTGACGCTGCGCTTCCTGCTGCACGGCGCGGAAAATTTCGGGATCGGTGGTTTCCAGGGTGTTGGTGAAAATGGTCATGGGCGGAGGCTGTTCGGTGCTGCCGGCGGGTTACCGGCTGGGGGAGGCGATTTTATCATGCGAAACAGCGTGTTCCCCTTATCATGTCGCCTTGGGGAGGGAGCAATCCGCATCATGAAACTGCTGCTGGCGCTGTCACGCGCCATCGACATGCTCAACGAATATGCCGGACGCGGCGCCTGCTGGCTGGTGCTGCTGTGCATACTCATCAGCGCCGGCAATGCCGTTGCCCGTTACGGCTTCAACCTGAGCTCCAACGGTTTCCTCGAAATCCAGTGGTACCTGTACACGCTGGTGTTCCTCGGCGCCGCCGGTTACACGCTGAAACACGACGCCCATGTGCGCATCGACCTCATCTCCGGCCGGCTGTCGCCGCGCGCACAGGCGTGGATCGACATCTTCGGCCATGTGTTCATGCTGCTGCCGGTGTGCGCGATCATGCTCTGGTTCGGCTGGAGCGCATTTCTGGAGTCGTACCGCATCAATGAAATTTCCACCGATGCCGGCGGCCTGCTGCGCTGGCCGATCAAACTGGCCATCCCTGCCGCCTTTGCGCTGCTGATCCTGCAAGGCGTTTCGGAAACCATCAAGAGGTTCGCCTCCCTCGACAAACCGCCGCACCCGGTTTCCGCCGGAACCGACAGCGCGGATCATTGACCATGTCCATCAGACCCAAACACCCCACGAACGTCATACCGGCGCGCCCCGAAGGAAGTCCCCTTGGGGGGCAAGCCGGTATCCAGAAGCGTTGGCACCCGACGCCGCAACATTCCTGGACTCCGGCTTGCGCCGGAGTGACGAAAAATTTCCGGATGATCCGGTAGACACAACATGGCTTTCGAACTGATGGCGCCATTGATGTTCGCTGGCCTCGCCGCTTTTCTGCTGCTCGGTTATCCGGTGGCGTTCGCGCTGGCCGCCAACGGCCTGCTGTTCGCCTTCATCGGCTTCGGGCTCGGCATGCTGCAGCCGGAACTGCTGCAGGCGCTGCCGCAGCGGCTGTTCGGCATCATGAGCAACCAGCTACTGCTGGCGATTCCGTTTTTCACGTTCATGGGTCTGGTGCTCGAACGCAGCGGCATGGCCGAAGACCTGCTCGACACCGTCGGCCAACTGTTCGGACCGGTGCGCGGCGGCGTGGCCTATGCGGTGATTTTTGTCGGCGCACTGCTCGCCGCCACCACCGGCGTCATTGCCGCGTCGGTGATTGCGATGGGGCTGATCTCGCTGCCGGCGATGTTGCGCTACCACTA
>JAKFUJ010000394.1 GCA_021732805.1 Betaproteobacteria bacterium
CGCATGCCCGTCGATTCGCTGTATCTGATCATGGACGGCGAAGTGGTGATCACCGTCGAGGAGAACGGGCGGGCCATCAAACTAGGCGTGATCGGGCCCGGGCAGGTAATTGGCGAGGTGTCGGTGCTAAGCGGTGAGCGGCAGTCCAGTTCGACCGTCACTTCACTGTCACCGGTCAAAATGCTGCGCCTGCGCCATCAGGCTTTCGAGGATCTGATTGCCGAAAATCATGCGATTGCCAGCGTGTTGCTGGAACATTTCGTCAATATGCTGGCTGACCGGCTGCGCGCGTCGGTGAAATCGTTCTCCGACCTGAGGGAAGGCAATGCGCTCCCCCCTCAGTTCGATCCCACAGAAACGCTTCCTCCAGGCGGCAAGAACTGGATCCAATCGTTTTTTGGCCGCGTCCCCGGAACCTGAGAAGTACGGATTATGGACATCAAGCAATTCCTGAAAACATTGCCTGCGTTTGAGCATTTCAACGCAGCGGACATTGATGCGCTGGCCGAGAGAATGATTGTTTCCAGTCATGCTGCCGGGCATGTTCTTATTACCCGGGGCGAGCAGGGTGAGGCACTCTATCTGCTGGTCGAAGGCACCGTCCAGAGCACCCATGTTGATGAGGCTACGGGTACGGAGCTTGAGGCCCGGGATCTGCACGCGGGTGAGATGTTCGGCCTGCTGTCACTGGTCGCTGACATGCCCGCCGGCTGGGACGCGGTGGCAAAGGAACCGGTGACGGTTGCCGAATTGTCATGGCCGGATTTCAAGGATCTGTTCCGGACTGCGCCGCCGATTGCGCATCATCTCCAGTACATGGTTGCCGTGCAGCTTGCGCGCGATCTGCAGTCCCGCAACAAGCAGTTGCGCGAGTTGTTGAAGCAACGGGCGACCGGCGCTGCGGCCTGATTCGGCGGCTTGGGCGCCTTCGCTGCCTTTTTCCGGGCAAGTCTTATAATCCGGGTGGTTTGCGACGCATTCAGGCGGATGTGCATCAATCGCCATTCGCCGGATTCGTCGTTGTGATCAATTTCCGAAAGAGGTTGAAATGCAGTTTGACAAGGAACTCGATGCGCGCGGCCTGAATTGTCCGCTGCCGATACTGCGCACCAAAAAAGCATTGACGGACATGACCACCGGCCAGGTGCTGAAAATCATGGCTACCGATGCCGGCTCCGTGAAGGATTTCCAGGCCTTCGCGCGACAGACGGGCAATGACCTGCTGTCGTCGGAAACCGTGGAAAAAGAATTCATTTTTTTCATGAAAAAGAAGTAGCGCGTGGTGCGCCGCATGCCGGAGCCCATTGTTCGACCGACACGCCGCATGCTGCTGCAAGGCGCGTTCGCTGCGGCTGTGATTGCAACGGGCATGTCGCGGCTGCGCACGGCGCTGGCTGCGGGCAACCTTCCTCCCGGCGTGGCACAGATCAAGGGCGACGTGCGCATCAACGGCAAACCAGCCGAGCGCGGGCAGCGGGTTGTGCAGGGCGACGTCATTGATACCGGGAAAAATGGTGAACTGGTATTTGTCGCCGAGCGCGATGCGTTTCTGGTGCGCGCCAACAGCCGTATCGAATTCGGATCTGCCGCTGCCCGTGGCGCGGTGACGGTGCTGCGTATCATCACCGGCGCAATGCTTTCAGTATTCGAATCCGGCGCGCGGCGCGAAATCCGCACCACAACGGCAACCATCGGCATTCGCGGCACCGGCATTTACGTGGAAACCGAAGCGAAGCGCACTTATGCCTGCACCTGTTATGGCGAAGCGGTGCTGACGCCGTTAGACGATCCTGCGGCAGAGGAAACCGTGCGCACCAGGCGCCACGACCAGCCGCGTTATATCTACGGCAAGGGCGTGCCGAACATGATGGCGGTGGCGCCGGTGGTCAATCACACCGATGTTGAACTGCAGATGCTGGAGACCCTGGTCGGCAGGAAGGTGCCCTTCGAACTGGGCACTTACTGATTGATGTATCGGGTTCTGCTGCAGCAGGTTTGATGCGCCGCAGCTGCTTCAGGCGCGGTCCGGAGAGCCGAAAAGAGTCGCTGCAATACGCCGCACGCCGCGCCACAGTTTCGGCAGCAGCCACAGCGCGGCCAGCACGAATACCAGCAGCAGTCCCAGAAACAGCAGCGGATATTGCAGTGCCAGCCACAATCCGCCGAGCGATGCCGCATCTTCGCTGAACGAAGCCGCCCAGTTGCTGAAAGGTTCCGGCGAAGTGTTGATCAGTGCGCGGCTGCCGGCTTTGGTGAAATGCGCCCCTGCCGCCACTGTGCCGCCGAGCAGTCCCGCGGCCAGTGTCAATCCGGGATCGCCGCCGGCAACGGCAGCGGCAGCGAGCAATGCGCCGCCGGGTATGCGGATGAAGGTGTGGATGGCATCCCACAGCGTATCGACGCCGGGAATCTTGTCGGCGAAAAACTCGGTCACGAACAGCAGCCCCGATACTGCGAGCACCCAGGGGTGCGCCAGTATGTCGAGCTGGGCCGGCAGCAGATAAATGCCGGTGCGATGCAGTACTCCAAGGAAAAACAGTGTGGCGTAAAAACGTATGCCGCTGGTCCAGCCCAATCCGGTAATCAATGCCAGCGTCAACGCATCCATGCGCGGCAGTTTAGCAGTGGCTGGTGAGTGGTGTTGGCAATGAAGGTAGTCGAATTATTATAAGTAATTGATTTTATTTAATTATTTTTAACTTCTTGTAGATCGGGCGCAGTTCGTCACGGAGTGCAGGCATGCGCCGCCACAGGATCAGTGCGGCGAAGGTGCAGAATCCGCCGCCGATGGCCAGCGTCGCCGGCGCACCGATCACTTCGGCCAGCGCACCACCGGCGAGGCTGCCCAGCGGATACATGCCCAGAAAGGCCATCGAAAAAATTCCCATGATGCGGCCGCGCATGCGGTCATCGACAATGGTCTGGAGCATCGTGCTCACCGACATGCCGTTGACCACGACACCGAAACCGGCCACTGCCAGCGCGGCCAGCGACAGCGGCAGCCACGGCGACAGTGCAAACACCAGTATGCCGAGTCCGGCGGACAGAGAAGCCGCAGTGATCCAGCGCGTCAGCCCGCGCACATCGCGCCGCGAGGCCAGGGCCAGCATGCCGACGACACCACCGCTGCCCGCGGCGCCGATCAGGAAGCCGAGCATGCCGGCGCCGCCGCCGTACACCTCGACGGCAAAGATCGGCATCAGTGTCTGATACGGCGTGACCATGAAACTGATCGTGGCCACCATCGGCAGCAGCCAGCGCGCCGGGATCAGATCCCAGGCATAACGCGCGCCCTCGGTGAGCTGCTGCCATGGCGAGGCGGTGGTGATCTTGCGCTGGTGCGGTGCGATGGTCATCGCCAGCACCATGGCGACGATGACCACCTTGCTCAGCGTGTTCACCACAAAGCAGAACGCTTCGGTGGATACCGCGAGCAGCAGGCCGGCGACGGTCGGCCCGATCATGCGGCCGGCATTCTGCATCAGCGCGTTCATCGCGATCGCGCTGCCCAGATCTTCCTTGGCGGTCACCATTTCCGTGGTGAAGGTGAGGCGGATCGGCGTTTCGATGGCATTGATGATGCCGAGGAGGAGCGCCATGACGATAATGTGCCAGACGGCGATCAACCCGGTATAAGCCAGCACCGCGAGCACCAGCGGCGGACCGGCGGAGAGTATTTGTGTGAGCAGCAGCAGTTTGTAGCGGTCGAAGCGATCGGCCCACAGCCCGCCGAAGGGCGCGAAGACGAGGATGGCTATCTGCCCGGCAAAACCGGTGACGCCGAGCAGCCACGCCGATTCAGTCAACCGGTAGACCAGCCAGGCCATGGCGATCTGCTGGATCCAGTTGCCGATGATCGACAGCGACTGGCCTACGAAAAACAGCCGGTAGTTGCGATAAGCCAGTGCGCGCAGCGTGTATCGGAAGTTCATGGTACTGCGCGCCGCTGCGGCAGGAATCAGCCGAGCCTGGCCAACTGGGTGCGCATTTGTTCGAGTGTCGTCGAAAACCGCGCCAGACGTTCTTTTTCCTGGGCGACTACCAGCGGCGGCGCCTTGGCGACAAAACTTTCGTTGGCCAGCTTGGCCCGCGCCTTGGTGGTTTCGCTGTCCAGCCTTGCGATTTCCTTGCCCAGGCGCTCTCGCTCGGCGGCGACGTCGATTTCCACCTTCAGCATCATCTTGAAATCACCGACGACGGATACCGGTGCGTCGTCAGCGGGCAGTTCGTTGACGACCAGCACATCCGACAGGCGGGCCAGCGCCATCAGGTGCGGTGCATAAGCGCGCACTTGTGCGGCATCGCCCTGGACCAGCAGCGGCAGCTTCTGCGATGGCGCAACATTCATCTCGCCGCGCAGCGTGCGACAGGCCGATACCAGTTGTTTCAGCAGATGGATGTCACGTTCGGCGGCTTCATCAATTTTGGCAGATTCGGGTTGCGGGTATTTCTGCAGCATGATGCTGGCGCCGCTTTTGCCGGCGAGGGGTGCGACTTTCTGCCACAGTTCCTCGGTGATGAACGGAATCACCGGATGCGCCAGGCGCAGCATGGTTTCGAGTACGCGCACCAGTGTGCGACGGGTGCCGCGGTTTTGCGCGTCGCTGCCGCCGGCCAGTTGCACCTTGGCGAGTTCGAGATACCAGTCGCAGTATTCGTCCCATACCAGTTCGTAAATCGTGCGCGCGAGATTGTCGAAACGGTATTCACGGTACGCCTGCTGTGCTTCGGCTTCGGCGCGCTGCAGCCGGCTGATCAGCCAGCGGTCCGCAGTCGACAGTTCCACCGCTGCGTTGGCATCGAGTCCCGTGTCCTTGCCTTCGCAGTTCATCATCACGAAGCGCGTGGCGTTCCACAGCTTGTTGCAGAAATTGCGGTAACCCTCACAGCGTTTCTGGTCGAACTTGATGTCGCGGCCGAGGCTGGCGAGGCTGGCAAACGTGAAACGCAGCGCGTCAGTACCGTAGGCAGGTATGCCTTCGGGGAATTCAGCGCGGGTGCGTTTGGCGATGCTTTCCGCCTGTTTCGGATTCATCAGGCCGGCCGTGCGTTTGGCGACCAGTGCATCAATGCCGATGCCGTCGATCAGGTCCAGCGGGTCCAGCGTGTTGCCCTTGGACTTGGACATTTTCTGGCCTTCGGCGTCACGCACCAGGCCATGTACATAAACATGA
>JAKFUJ010000348.1 GCA_021732805.1 Betaproteobacteria bacterium
GTCGCAAACGACTGCTCGAACGCAGGTTTTTTACGATACACCGAGGCCTCTACCCGCTCCCCCGGCAATGCGCCCTCGACAAAAACGACCTTGCCGTCACGGCGGGCAATGCCGCGGCCTTCCTGGTCCAGGGATTCGATGTGCAGAATATTCATTACGGTTTTCCAGACCACGCGCAAGGGCGCGGTGCGTGCGTTATGCGGTCCAGCGCGCTAGAAATTCCTGCCAGTGCGGCTGCCCGGCTTTTTCCAGCGTCGCGCGCACCATCTTGACCTGCGCATCGTGCTGGTCCCGGGTCAGTGCGCCGCGCATCAACTGGAAACGCAGAAACACCAAGTGGGTGTTGACGACGTCGGTCTCACAGTAGCGCCAGATATCCTCCAGCCTGCCGTCCTGGTACGCGCCCCATACCGCGGAACCGTCCATGCCCAGTTTTCCCGGCAGCCCCATCAACTGCGCCAGCGCATCCAGCGGTGCATTGGCCCGCGCCTGGTACATCGCCAGCAGGTCCATCAGGTCGAGATGGCGCTGATGATAACGACTGATGTAATTGTTCCATTTGAATTCGCGGTCGTCTTCGCCCATGTCCCAGTAACGCGCGGCCGTCACGCCATGCATCAGGCCGCGGTAATGCAGCACCGGCAGGTCGAAGCCACCGCCGTTCCACGACACCAGTTGCGGCGTGTATTTTTCAATGCCGTCGAAAAAACGCTGGATGATCTCGGCTTCACTTTCTCCCGCCGCGCCCAGCGACCACACCTTGAAGCTGTCGCGATCGTGCAGCGCGCAGGAAATCACCAGCACGCGATGCAGGTAATGCGGCAGGAAATCATTGCCGTGGCTTTGCCGCCGCAACTGGAAGGCCATTTCGGCGACATCGCGGTCGGATACGGTGTTGTCGATACTGTGCAGCTTGCGGATGCCGCCGACGTCGGGCACGGTTTCGATATCAAACACCAGCACGGGATTCACAAAAATTCCTTTAAAATCAATTACTTATATTACATTACACGCTGTTTACACAAACACGCCGGTGGACAGGTAGCGGTCGCCACGGTCGCAGACGATGGACACGATCACCGCATCGCGCACCTGCGCCGAAATCTGCAGCGCAGCCCACAGCGCGCCGCCGGACGATACGCCGGCGAAGATGCCCTCCTCACGCGCCAGTTGGCGCATCGTGTTCTCGGCGTCAGCCTGGGTGACTTCGATCACCTGATCCACCTGCGACCAGTCGCAGATTTTCGGCAGATACGCCGCAGGCCATTTACGGATGCCCGGAATCTGCGAGCCGTCTGCCGGCTGACAACCGACAATCCGGATCTGCGGATTTTTTTCCTTCAGGTAGCGCGACACGCCCATGATGGTGCCGGTGGTACCCATGCTCGAAATGAAATGCGTGACGCGGCCTTCGGTATCACGCCAGATTTCCGGGCCGGTGGTTTCGTAATGCGCCAGCGGATTGTCGGAATTGGAAAACTGGTCGAGCATGATGCCGCGGCCATCGCGCACCATGCGTTCAGCGGCATCGCGCGCGCCTTCCATGCTCGCCTCCTTCGGCGTCAATACCAGTTCGGCGCCATAGGCACGCATGGTCTGCTGGCGTTCCAGCGACTGGTTCTCCGGCATCACCAGCACCATGCGGTAGCCCATGATCGCCGCCACCATCGCCAGCGCGATACCGGTGTTGCCGCTGGTCGGCTCGATCAGTGTGTCGCCGGGCTTGATGGTGCCGCGTTCCTGCGCGCGGCGGATCATCGACAGCGCAGGACGATCCTTGACCGAACCCGCCGGATTATTGCCTTCAAGTTTGGCCAGCAGCACATTGCCGGTGTTGCCGGGCATGCGCTGCAGTTTCACCAGCGGCGTGTTGCCGACGAACTGATCGAGTGTGTGATGCATGGCTCAGTCCGCGGCCTTCGCCAGCAGTTGTTCGCAGTAACGGGCGACGCCCTGCTCGACGGTCAGAAACGGTGTCTGGTAACCGGCAGCGCGCAAGCCAATCAGATCGGCCTGGGTGTAACTCTGGTATTTGCCTTTGAGATCGCCGGGAAACGGGATGTAACGAATCACTCCCTGGCGCTGCAACTCGGCCAGCGGCAATGTCGCTTCACCCGCCGCCGCTCGACAACCATTGACGGTGGCAACCGCAACATCATTGAACGACTGCGCGGCACCGGTGCCGCAATTGAATATGCCCGAACGTCTGCCATCCCGCAGAAAATGCAGATTGACCCTGACCACATCCTCTACCGATACGAAGTCGCGGCGTTGCTCGCCATTGCCGTAACCGGCACTGCCCTCGAACAGCCGCACATGGCCTTCAGCGCGGTACTGATTGAAAAAGTGGTACGCCACCGATGCCATACGCCCCTTGTGCTGCTCGCGGTCGCCGTAGACATTGAAATAGCGCAGCCCCACCACCTGGGAACCGCCGGGCGGCAACCGCCGCACACGCTGGTCAAACAGCAGCTTCGAATAGCCGTAGACGTTCAGCGGTCCCTCGCAATCCGCCTGCTCACGGAAGCCGCTCAGCGCGCCATACGTCGCCGCGGATGACGCATAAATCAGCGGAATCATTTCCGCAGTGCAGAAATCGAGCAGCGTGCAGGAATACGCGTAATTGGTGTCCATCACATAACGGCCATCGCCGGCCGTGGTGACGGAACAGGCGCCCTGGTGGAATATCGCCTTGAATGCCCGGCGAAATGCGCCGGCTTTGATCCGCGCCAGGAATTCGTCCTTGTCGAGGTAATCGACAATCTGGCAATCGACCAGGTTGCGGAATTTGTCACCTTGCGTCAGGTCATCGACCGCAAGTATGTCGGTGATGCCCCGGGCATTGAGCCCTTTGACCAGATTGGCGCCGATAAATCCGGCGGCGCCGGTCACCACATAAACCATGGCTTATTCCTTTCGCAGCGGCGGAAACAGCTCATCCGGCTGAGCCACCGCAGTGCCGAATTTGCCGACGACGATGCCTGCTGCGCGGTTGGCGATGCGCACCGCACTCTCCATATCCTGCCCTGCCGCCAGCATCACCGCGATGACGGCGATGACCGTATCACCGGCGCCGCTGACATCGTACACCTCGCGCGCCTGCGCCGGCACATGCAGCCGGCTGCCACGTCTGAACAACGTCATGCCTTCCTCGCTGCGTGTCACCAGCACCGCACCCAGGCCCAGTCTCTGGCGCAGGATCTGCGTCTTCGCCGTCAACGCCGCTTCGCTGCTCCAGCTGCCGATCACTGCGCGCAGCTCGGCGCGATTGGGCGTCACCAGCGTGGCGCCGCGGTAACGCGAATAATCCTCGCCCTTGGGATCGACCAGCACCGGTTTGTCATGGCGACGCGCCAGCGCAATCATGCGTGCGATATGCGCCAGGCCGCCTTTGCCGTAATCGGACAGGATCACCACATCGCAATGCTTGAGCAAGCGCTGGAAGTCCTGCAGTTTGGTCGCCAGCACTTCATGGCTGGGCACCGTCTCGAAATCCGCGCGCAGCAGTTGCTGCTGACGGCCGATGACGCGCAATTTAACCGTAGTCGTCACCGACCGGTCTTCGTGCAGGCTGGCGGCAACCCGGTCGCGCTTCAGCAGCCGGCGCAGGCATAGCCCCGCCTCGTCCCGACCCACAACCGACAGCAAAGAAACCTTTGCGCTCAGCGCCGCCGCATTGCGCGCAACATTGGCCGCGCCGCCGGGGCGCTCTTCGACACGATCCACTTTCACCACGGGTACCGGCGCTTCAGGCGAAATCCGGTTCACTTCGCCGAACCAGTAACGGTCGAGCATCACGTCGCCAACCACCAGTACACGGGCGTCACGCAACTGCAGCGCAAGCCGGCTTGCGGTGGATGATTTGTTCTGACGCCGGATATTCATGGATTCAGGATTCTAAGGCAGTGTTGATATCGGCATTAATCCGGTCCAGCACGGCCAGCGGATCAGATGCCCGCGTAATCGGCCGTCCAATCACCAGATAATCCGCGCCATCATTGATCGCCACTTGCGGCGTGACGATGCGTTTCTGGTCATCCTGCGCGGCATCAGCCAGGCGTATGCCCGGTGTCACCAGGCAGAACTCCGGCCCGCAGGCACGGCGCAGCAAAGAGACCTCCTGCGCCGAACAAACCACCCCATCCATGCTGCTGGACGCTGCCAGCCGCGCCAGCCGCTCGACCAGCGCCTGTGGTTCTTCCGCGTGCCCCGTTTCGCGCAAATCTTCCGCACCCATGCTGGTCAGCACAGTCACTGCTATCAGCTTCGGCCGGCGTGGCAGCCCTGCCAGCGCTTCCCGAGCCGCCTGCATCATCGCGCGCCCGCCACCGCCATGCACGTTGATCATCCACACCCCGAGCGCGGCGGCGGACTTGCAGGCCGCGGCCACGGTATTCGGAATGTCGTGATACTTGAGATCCAGAAACACATCAAAGCCGCGCGCCACCAATTGTTCCACCATTGCCGGACCGGCAACCGTAAACAATTCCTTGCCGACCTTGACCCGGCAACGTTGCGGATCAAGTTGTTGCGCCAATGCGAGCGCTTCGGCAGCGCTGGCATAATCCAGCGCAACAATAACCCGTGGCCCCCTGTTATCCGCGCTCATGCGTCATTTCTTTCATGATGGTATTGCCTTTAGTTCCGGCGAGTCTCAAGCCGGTAGTCCGTTCAGTTCCGGCGAGTCTCAAGCCGGTAGTCCGTTCAGTTCCGGCGCGCTTCATGCAGGTATGCCTTTTTCTTCCGTACGCCGCGGCGCATAGGTTTCCCATTCACCGCATGCGGGACAATGCCAGTAGAACTGCCGGGCACGGAACCCGCAGTGCTCACATTTGTACATCGCCAGAGTGCGCGTGTGCTGATGAATCAACTGCTTGATCAGTTCCAGATCCGTGCGCCGCTCCGGCGGCGCTTCCAGCAACTGCGCTTCCAGCAGCTTGTCCAGTCCGAGTAATGTCGGCGTACGCCGCACTTCGTCGCGTACCAACCGGTAGGCAGCCGGCGCGCCGCTGTCCGCCAGTGTTGCCTGATAAACCAGATCCAGCAGATCCATGGAAGGATATTTCTCGAGGAACCCGCGCAGCAGGTTGAGTCCTTCGTCAGGCTGTCCAATC
>JAKFUJ010000090.1 GCA_021732805.1 Betaproteobacteria bacterium
TTAGACGTTTGGACAACGAACACAGGCCCGGATCGGGTGGAGAGTACGTTGCCGAGGGCCGGGTCGCTGCCCTTTTTGATCATTTTGAACGCAGCCTTGGCGTTCTGCCTGGTCGACGGCGGCGACATAGGAATGAATCGCGTGGAGGGTCCGGAGCGAAAGATTTCTCGCGCAACGACCCGCCACGTCGATCCTGCCGAACGCTCGACAACGAGACGCAAGGCCGCCTCGCCAAATTCAACGTGTTGCACAATATGTTTTAAAGATGTCTCTTTACCCAATCTAATCATGGCGACTCCCGCGATGGCGACAATATAATTAATAGTAGTTATTACATCGCACAATTTTCAAGCGCTAAAATACTTTCACTGCCTCCGACAGCATCTAACGGTCGGCTCCGGCGCTCTTCGTGGGCGATCAAGGATTGCTCACGCTGTTATCTGGCTCACTTCAAACTGATCGCCCCGAGCAGCGCCGCCATGAAGTCCCGCCGCTCGTCCACAGCCTTGGTTGCGCGCAGCGGCACGGCGATCGCAGGTTTGCCCTTCACCGTGGTCACCGCCAGACGCGCCAGATCACGATTCAGGAACAGGTAGCCGGTGTGCGGCACGTCTGGCGGGAAGCAGGCGAACCAGACCGACATGTTGAAAAAGGTCTCGAAGGCCGCAAGCGTGCGGTGCTCGTAGGCATCGATCAGGATTGCGTCGTCGTAGATGGTCTTGGCTTTCACGTCGACGGCGAGGGTGCCGATGGTCGGAATGCCGACCAGGAAATCCGGCCGCTTGATTTCGCCTTTGAGGTGCTGTGGAATGGTCATAGGCGATTGCTCGACATAGATGTGGGGCAAGTGGCAGCGGTCGAGCCAGGCGCGAAACCGCGTCTCGGCGGCTTCGCCCTGCGCGCGGCGTTCAGCGCGTGTCAGCGTCATGGTTTGGGCTGCGGCCGGCGCCGGGCTGGTTTGCGCGCGGGAGCGGATAGCTGCCGCTTGCGTGATGACACCTCGCTTTGCGCGTCGGCCCATTGGAACAGATCGCCCTGGCTGCGGGCAGTCTGGCGCTTCTGCCAGTCGCGGCTCTTGGCCTCGCGGTCGAGCCATGCGGTTACGAACGTCACTGGCCCGCCGTCGTTGACGAGGTCGAGTGGTGACAGGAAATGCGATCGATATCCGGTGTCTGTGATCGGTAACGGCGCTTTCTTTGGAACGAGGCTTTCGACCTCGATGTGATCCTGTCCCTGGCCAAGATAGTCGCGTGAATGGGTGACGCGGACGCGCACGGGCTTAATCATCACCAGATCGCGCCAATCGAATTCATAGCGTGTCTTGTTCGACGATGCGCCGCCGATCGGTTCGCGTGGCCCGGTTCGCGCTTCACCCGGCTTGCGTGCCAGCTCGGCGGTGGCTTTCTCGCGTGCGTCGGCGATGGATTTTGCGCGCACGGTGATCTCGGTTGCGCGATCGCGCGTGGTGGCGATGAAGACATCGGGACCTGCGCCCCAGTAGGCGCCGGTGTGATCGTAGCCGTCCGCCTTCACGCGGATGCGCTGCAGTGAGAGCGTGCTGGCAATACCGCCGTCAGCGGATTTCTTGCTCGTGCCGCCGTTCATCGCGGCCCCTTCGGCGCATGCGTCGTGACGATGCCGTCACTCAGTTCCGGCCGCTCGGGAGAATTCGTCGCCGCATCCTCTGGTGTCGATTGCGCTACTGCTGGCTGGAAGGCGTTGAGAAATCCAACAGTACGTGTTGCCAACGATGCAGCGGAAAAAATGGCCTTGGTATCGCCCTTCAAGACCTCCAACCACGAGGCGCAATATTGCGCATGATCGGCGCGCGGGGCATTGCTGATTTGCAGATCCGCGCATAGGAACGCAGCCGAAAGTTCTGCGACCAGTTCATGAAAGGCATAAATGTTGTCTCCGAACCGCGACGGGCGCTCGATGTTCATGCGGTGCTCCGCATGCGCCCAGTGGGCTGACTCATGCAGCCTGGTTGCTTCGTAACTTTCCGTCGGCGTCGATGTGGCGGTGCCGGTGAACAGGTTGCGTTCGGGCATCTGGATAAAATCGCCTTCGCCGCTGCTGTCGCGATGCCGGTAGAAGGCGCGTTGTCCGCCCTCGCGAAATTCAGCCTTCGTTGCCGCGATGAACGCATCGACGTGGGCGAGGCGGGTTGTGAGATCGGGACGCTGTTCGACGGGCTGAGCCGAAAAACCATCGACCTGTTGGACGTTGAACACCCACGCGGCCTTGGCAAACAGACGTTTGCCGTCGTCATCTTCCGGTCCCTTCTGATCGCTCGTACTCTGGCCTGTTGTCAGCTTGTCGGCGGACTTCGGCACCCACGAGCCATACTTGACAATCAGCGAGCCCTTTTCGCCCTTTCGTACCTGCGCGCCGAGCTCCTGCCATTGCTTGAACGTGGCCCAGGTCTGGTGTTCGAATTTCTTGGCGTCGGCATCGATCCAGAGCGAGAGAATATTGCTGCCGCGATAAGTCTTCTTTGTCAGTGCATTCCTCGGGATGGTGAAGGCTACGCCGGGACGGTGCCATGGCATTTGGAATTCGCCGGCACCGGCTTCAATGGCGGCTACAATCTTGGTGGTGATCGCCTCGTGAACGTCGACACGTTTCTTAGTCGACGCGTCGTCACCGTCCGACTTCAGGGCTTGGTACGTGCGTGGTGGTTTCTTCGGTTTCGTCATGTTGGGAGCGCTCCTTTCGCTGCTGGGGTTGCCCAAACAGGGCCCCGGCAACGAAAGGAGACGCCCGGCACAATCCCGATGCGGATGGCCGGCCGTCCCTCTCCCAAAAGTCAGTGTTTATGTGTCTGCCGTCGGTGCCTTGCCACGGCCTTTGCGGGCGCGCTGTTCGGCGCCGTCGCGCGCTGCGGCTGCATCGGGTTGCGGCGCAGTGTCTTGCACTGCGGCGGCCTTTTCGGCTTCGAGTATTGCAGCGGTCTTGTACGCCAGCACGTTACCGCCGAAGCGCAGACCGCTCTTGCCGGCGAGATCGCGGGCGAGGATGGTGTAACGGCCTTTGGCGTTCCAGAACGAGCCGATGTCGGTGAAGCCTTTGCCGGGACGGTTGCGCAAGGTGATGTAGAGTGGGATGTCGCGGGCTTCGGATGCGAACAGTTCGGCGGGGCGTGCGCCGGACTTCTTGAATTCGGCCTGTAGCATGGCGTCCTTGGCTGCGAGGTCGCGGTCACGGGCCGTGGCGTAACCGCCCCAGAGGGTTACCACTTCGCCGGAGCGCGGGTCGGTTACTTCGCGTGGCTCGAGTTTGCGGATATCGTAGGCGTCGCCATCGGGCGTGGTGAAGTTGCCGCTGAAGGTGCCGTTGTTGACGAAGAAGCCGTTGCGCTGATCGCCGTCGGCTGATTGCTTATTGGGTTCGCTCATGTTGTTTCTCCTATGAAATGAATAAATTAAACGCGCGGACATTAGATATTCATTTTGAATATGGAAAGAACTTTTTCGTTAACACCGAAACGATTGCCTAAATGCCTGTAATTCAATGGTTTCTGATGCTGATTTCATTGAAATTTCGAGTGTAGGAGAGAAGCAGACCTTGCATTCGAGATTGTTTCACAGAGGGGATCGGTCAATCACGATCCCGAGCGCGGGACAGCCCAATGACCGTCCCCGGTGCGCCTCGGAAACTCAACGTGCGACCGGCCTGTCGCCTGCAAAAGCGATCATAATGATAGCGGGCATAAATTTCCGCTCCCCGCGCGGTGGCCGGCGCTGTTGCAGGCAAGGGCATCACTTCGATGACATGCCATGGGCCATTGGCGTCGTCATCAATTCCAGTCAGGTCATTTCCTTGGTTACGACCCCGCCGGAGGCTTTCCTTCGCCCCCGACCGCGTATCGACGCGGCCGTCGCGCGCAGGAGCGGTCAAGGACGCGCACTTGCGCGCCCCCATCTTCCTTCAAGTGGGGGGAATCCTTGACGGGTCCGAGCACGATGGCAGGCTTCGAGCGTCGGGTCGATCAACCGGATTTCGGTTGCCGCGCATTGGCTTTATGGCATGCAGCGATGACGAACGCCGGTAATGTGTCGGTGACCGCGATGCCGCCGACGGTGAACTGCGGCATCGTGATCGATCGCGCTTCCACAGATCTGCGTGAGGGACAGTCACCCGCATGGGCGGAGACGCGCACTTCGCGCGGCTCCGGGACGGCGCCTTTCGCGACGACCTATGGCCCGACCCCGCGCCTTCGCGCGGGGGCACGCCCACATCGTTCGTGATCAGCTTCGCCATCGCCATGTGCGGCGCAGTCTCTACGGCATTCACATCGGTAAAGTACATCACTCAGTGTGTGCTGGGTCAGGGCTACTTCGTTCGTGGCGAAAACATCGGCGCCTTGACCGAACGGGCCTGCACACCGCTATACCCCTTCAACGACATTTGCAGACGCAGGGTGCTGGTGTAGGCAGCGGCAAAATCGACGAGGGCAGTGGGAATGCCGACTTTCGGCGCTGCGACAAACGCCGCATATAAAGCTTGTTTGATGTCTTCGAGCCTGTCGGCCTCGATCGTCAGGTAGTCCGGTTCGGCTTTCGGGATCAGTCCCTCACCACGCGGCATGGCGTCCTTGTCGGCGGTTCCATGCAAGGCAGCATATGGCGTGCTGGGAGGTTGGCGGTGCGCGGAGTTTGATTCGGTCATGCAATTTCGACAGTTTCGACAAGGCAACGAAGTTCGCACTGGCCATCGACAATGTCAAGAAAAGACGTTTACCTCATAAATCGGCGTAGAGAAGCGTCACGAATGTCCTCGAACACGTGGTCCACCACCTCGCCGACAGGCGATTTCGCGGTCGTGCTCAGAGGCGGCGTCAGCAGTCCGAAATAGGTCGGAGTTCGGTCAAATTCAGAAGCCGGGGCTTCGGGCCGGTTTGCGATGTTCAACAGGAGCGGCTTTTTCTGCCGGCGCCTGGTCAGATTGCCTGCGGTCCAACGAATTCAGGTTCTCGCCTTCTGAGCGCGCCTTGTCTTGCTTCGCAATAGCGTCAGTGACCTTTGCGTCCAGTGGTTTTGCGGTCGGTGGGATCATTAAATAAACTCCTTTTGCATAATTAACTAATATATATTATCAACTATTAAATAATA
>JAKFUJ010000257.1 GCA_021732805.1 Betaproteobacteria bacterium
CGTCGGCGGATTCGGTCTCGGCGGCTGCGAGGCGTATCCGGGTGTGTTCGGCTTGTTCGCCGGATTTGCCGACGACGCAAAAGTGGATGACGGATTTCTGAAACTGCCTGACCGGCCGGGCATCGGTTTTGAAGCGCAGAATCAGTTGTATGCCACAATGCGTCAGCTTGTGGTGGGCCTATAAAAATCAACGGTGGAGGAAGCATGCTCAACACGAAACTGGCGATATTGCTGGCAATGTCCCTCGCGTATGCGGTATCCGCCGCCGCCGCGGAAAAATTTCCGGTGAAACCGGTACGCATCGTCGTGCCGTTCTCCGCCGCCGGGCCGGCCGATTTTGTCGCGCGGTTGATCGGGCAGAAACTCACCGAAGAATGGGGGCAGACGACCGTGATCGATAACCGCGGCGGTGCGGGCGGCAACATCGGTACCGAAATTGCGGCGCGATCGGCTGCCGACGGCTATACGCTGATGATGCATTCGACGGCGTTCGTGGTGAACCCGACGCTGTTCGGCAAGGTGCCGTACGATGTATTCAAGGATTTCGCGCCGGTGTCGCTGACAACGACATCGGCGCTGATTTTTGTCGCGCACCCCTCGTTGCCGGCGAAAAACATGCGCGATATTGTCGCGCTGGCCAAGTCATCTCCGCCGTTCAACTATGCGTCGCCCGGAACCGGGACGCTGGGCCATCTCGGCGCCGAGCTTTTTGCTTCAATCGCCGGTATCAAGCTGCAGCATATTCCGTACAAAGGAGCCGCCCCCGCGGTGATCGATCTGCTCGCCGGCCAGGTCAAGTTCGGCATGCCGGCGGTGCCGCCGGTGGTGCCGCATCTCAAGACCAAAAGGCTGGTCGGTCTTGGCGTGACAAGTCTGAAGCCGCTGGCGTTACTGCCCGAGGTGCCGTCGGTGGCCGAAAGCGGTTTTCCGGGTTACAGGGTGGACAACATGTACGGCATACTTGCGCCTGCCGGCACGCCGCCGGCAAGGGTTCGTGAACTGCATGCGGCGATCGCCAAAGTGCTGGCGCAGCCGGATATCCGCGAGAAACTCATCGCGCAGGGATTCGATGTGGTAAGCAGCAGTCCCGGGGAATTCGCGGATTTCCTCAAAGTCGAGTTCGATCAATGGGGAAAAGTCGTCCGCGAGTCGGGCGCAAAGGTCAATTAAAGTTATAAACTGCTGCCAACGTAAATTTTCCACGCATCATCACCGCATTACCGTGAAAAAACTGCAACACCTGTTTGACAGCAACCGTAACTGGTCGGAGCGCATCCGCCGCCAGGATCCGGATTTTTTCAAAAAACTCGCGCAGCAGCAGTCGCCGGAATACCTGTGGATCGGCTGCTCCGACAGCCGGGTGCCGGCCAATGAGATCGTCGATCTGCTGCCCGGTGAGCTGTTCGTGCATCGCAACGTCGCCAACGTCGTCACCCACACCGATCTCAACTGCCTGTCGGTGATCCAGTTCGCGGTGGATGTGTTGAAGGTCAAACACGTCATTGTCGTCGGTCATTACGGCTGCAGCGGCGTCGGTGCTGCGCTGCGCGGCGATCGCATCGGCTTGAGCGACAACTGGCTGCGTCACGTGCAGGATGTACGGCAGAAGCACGAAGCCCGTTTGATGGCGCTGGATCAGACGCGGCGCCCCGATCATCTGTGTGAGCTCAATGTCATCGAGCAGGCGGTCAACGTCTGCCAGACCACCATCGTGCGTGATGCCTGGGAGCGCGGGCAGCCGCTGCAGGTGCATGGCTGGGTCTACGGCCTGAAAGACGGCCTGGTCCGGGACATGAATTACAGCGTCAGCAGCCCGGAACAAGCGTCATCAGTCTACGAGTCAGCGCTGTCCGGATTGTCCTGAAGTTCAATTCGGCATGCAGCCGGGTTTCAGATGATGCCGGCGCCGCGCAATGCGGCAATCTCGGCGTCGCTTTTACCGAGCAGTCCCCGTAGCACTTCTTCCGTATGTTCACCGAGCAGCGGCGGCGGCACGCTGTAATCCAGCGGCGTGCGCGAATATTTGATCGGATTGGCCACCAGCGGCACGGTTCCCGCCAGCGGATGCGGCACATCAATCTGCATGCGGCGATGCTTGATCTGCGGATTGGCGAATACTTCATTGAGTTTGTGGATGGGGCTGCACGGCACGCCCAGCGGTTCCAGCACGGCGATCCATTCCGCGGTGGTTTTGCGTTGCATTGCCGGCGCAATCGCGGCGATGCAGGCGTCGCGGTTGGCGATGCGCAATGCGTTGCTGGCGAAACGCGGATCATCGCCGGTTTCCGCGACACCCGCGGCATCACAGAAACGTTTGAACTGGCCGTCATTGCCGACGGCCAGGATCAGATCGCCATCCTGCGTCGGGAACGTCTGGTAGGGCACGACATTGGGATGCGCATTGCCCATGCGTTCCGGAATCTGGCCACCAACGAGATAATTGCTGTTCTGGTTGGCCAGCCACGCGACCTGGGTGTCGAGCAGCGCCATGTCGATGTACTGGCCGCGGCCGCTGTTGTTGCGCTCCTGCAATGCGGCGAGGACGGCGACGCCGGAATACATGCCGGTCATCAGATCGGCAATGGCGACGCCGGCTTTCTGCGGTCCGCCGCCGGGCAGATCGTCGCGTTCACCGGTGATGCTCATCAGGCCGCCCATGCCCTGCACCATGAAGTCATAACCGGCGCGGTCTTTCAGCGGGCCGTCCTGGCCGAAGCCGGTGATCGAGCAATAGATCAATCGCGGGTTCAGCGCCGACAGCGCGGCGTAATCCAGGTTGTAGCGTTTCAGGTCGCCGACCTTGTAATTTTCCAGCAGGATGTCGGCGTGCTGCGCCAGTTCACGCGCGATGGCCTGGCCTTCGGGTTTGGCGATGTCCAGCGTGATCGACTGTTTGCCGCGATTCGCGCTGAGGTAATACGCGGATTCCGTGGTGTCGCGGCCATCCCGGTCTTTCAGGAACGGCGGGCCCCAGCCGCGGGTGTCGTCACCCTTGCCGGGACGCTCGACCTTGATCACGTCGGCGCCGAGATCGGCGAACAGTTGCCCGCACCACGGCCCGGCGAGGATGCGGCTCAGGTCGAGCACGCGTATGCCGGACAACGGTTTGTTCATGGTCATGACTTCAGCAAAGGCATGCTCATGAGGCCCCGGACGGCAGGTGCGCGGCAGCCAGCGCTTCCGGCTCGGCGTCGATTTGCAGCGCATCGTTGAAGCGGTTGAAAAAGCCGCACAGCGCGATGCGCAGCGTCAATTCCACGATCTGCGCTTCCGTGAAGTGTTCGCGCAGGCGGTCGAACATCCTGTCGCGGATGCGCTGGGGTGTATTGGTGACTGCGACCGTGTATTCGACCACCAGCTTGTCAACATCGTCGAACTCCGGATGATCGGCGTAGTCGAGTATATTGCCCACGCCGGCTTCGGTGACGCCTTCCACCACCAGCATCGGCGTGTGATGCGCCACGCAGTAATGGCATTCGTTCAGTCTGGATACTGCGACGATGGCGAGTTCAATGTAACGCCGCGGCACGTTCTGCTGCTCGCGCAGTTCAAGCAGCATGCCCATCAGATGCCTGACCGATGACGGCACATGGGCGAATACGCCGACCTGATTGCGGAATGGCCCGTAGCCCCCGGCAAAGCGCAGATAGGTGTCTTTTACATCCGGTGCCACCGCCTCGGGTGGTATGTCTTTGACTCGGGCCATGACGTTTTTCCCTGGGTTACGGATTCCCGCCTATTTTAGAGCATCAGGTTGAGCGCGCCGCGCCGCCAGTCATCATGCTTGCTTATGCGGCGCATCACCAAATACGTTTTCCCGACGCGCATGATTTGAGCTATGGTAATACCTGATAGCCGATGATGAACTTCGCCGGATCGGGCGTGACAGGAGGAAAAAAACATGATCGCAAACAGTTTTGTTGAAAACGCGTGGTATGTGGCCGGCATGTCCGGCGAGATCAAGGTAAACGAGTTGCAGGGCCAGATCATCTGCAAAAAGCCGGTCGTGCTGTGGCGCACGCAGGAAGGCAAGGTCGTCGCTTTCGATGACCGCTGCGTACACAAGCGCATGCCGCTGTCGTGCGGCAAGATACTGGCGAACGGCACCCTCGAATGCGCTTATCACGGCTTTGCCTACGACGGCAACGGCAAGTGCGTGAACATTCCTTCGCAGACCGATCTGCCGATTCCGAGCCGGGCAAAGCTGAAACCATATCCGGTTGTCGAGCAGGACGGCGTGGTGTGGATCTGGCCCGGCAATCCCGACCAGATGGGCAAGGCGCGCGCGCCGCGCACCCCGGAACTGGTCAGCGACGGCTGGGAAAGTTATACCTGTCCGCCGATGAAAATCCCGGCCAATTACCGCCTGCTGATCGAAAACCTGCTCGACATCACGCACTTCTATCCGCTGCACGACGGCAACATCGGCGATCTCACCAACAGCAAGATTCCGATTGAATTCATCGAGCAGGAGGTCGAAGGCAACCCTTCGGTCAAGACCGTGCGTGAAATTCACGGCTACCGGCATCCGCCATTTCTGGTGGACTGGTTCGGCTACGAAACGGTGGATCGCATCCATACCCATCAGTTGTCGAGCCCGGGCCTGACGCGGGTGCAATTGCGCTGCGCCCCTCCCGGCAAGCTCGGCTCCGATGCCGAGCGCGGCTATATCCTGCATCACTCGCACACGCCGACCGATGAACGCAGTCATGTCTGGCGCTGGACGGTCACCGTCAAAAAAGGCCAGCCCAGCCTGCAGGCCGGTGTGCCTTCAATTGAGCGCATCAAGGAGATGTTCCCGGCGGTGGTGGACCAGGATCGCTGGGCGCTTGAGCGTCAACAGCACATGTTCGATCTGCCGGAGGACGATTATCAGGAAGTGCATCTGCGCTCCGACAAATCGATACTCATCGTGCGCAAGATTCTCGATGCGCTGGAGCGCGGCATTGCCAAGGAACCCGGCAAGTCCTGGCTGGCGGCCTAGTATATTAACACATAAATAACGATATATATTTTATACTGCCGCATATCCACTTCAAGATGAGGAGTTGGTCATGCGACAGACTGAATTGCACCTTAGCGCTAAGGATCGCGAGTTGGTTGAATC
>JAKFUJ010000381.1 GCA_021732805.1 Betaproteobacteria bacterium
ATGTAATCAACATCAATCCGACTTCGAGGAGACCACGATGAATTTCAAAAGCGTTTTTTCACGCGCCAACCGTCTGCTGCGTTATGCGGCTTTCGCGTTGGTACTGGGATTTTCTGTCGCCGCCGGCGCTCAGGAGACGATCAAGATCGGGCTGATCACCGCACTTTCCGGACAATCTGCGCGGGCGGGGGAGGCAATTACCCGAGGCCTGACCATTGCGATTGATGAACTCAATGCCAAAGGCGGCGTGCTGGGCGGGCGCAAGTTTGAACTGGTGCGTCGGGACGACGAGGCCACTCCGGCAAAAGGGGTGATAGCCGCGCGCGAACTGATTTTCAAGGAGAAAGTGGCGGTGCTTTTCGGCGGGTTGGACACCCCCGTGTCACTGGCCATTGTGCCGATTGTCAATCAGGAAAAAGTACCGTTCATGGGGCCTTGGGCGGCAGGCACGCCGATCACCAAAAACAATGCCAATCCCAATTTCGCATTCCGGGTTTCTGCGGTCGATGAAATCGTCGACAAGGCGATGCTGCAATACGCCCAGAAAACCTTCGGTGCCAAAAAGCCGGGCATGATATTGATCAACAATCCCTGGGGCGAGTCCAACGAGAAGGGGCTTTCCGCGGCGCTTGCCGCAAAGGGCATCAAGCCTGCCGGCATCGAAAAGTTTGAGGGCAATGACGTTGATGTGGTGCCGCAACTGACGCGGTTGAAGGCTGCGGGCGCCGATACGCTGTTCATGGTCGGCAATGTAGGTCCATCGGCGCAGGTGGTGAAATCACTGGATCGCATGGGCTGGAAAGTGCCGATCGTTTCCCATTGGGGACCGGCGGGCGGGCGGTTCACGGAACTTGCCGGTCCGAATGCGCGCGATGTGCATTTTGTACAGACCTACAGTTTTTTCGGCAAGCAGTCGCCGGTCGGTGAGCGGGTCATGAAAATGCTGATGACCAAATATCCGGACATCAAGGGCCCCGGTGATGTGACTCCCGCCGTCGGCGTGGCCAACGCCTATGACGCGATGCATCTGGTCGCCCTTGCCGTGCAGAATGCCGGCGGCACGGGCGGCGATGCCATTCGCCAGGGTTTCTACAAGATTGCGTCCTACGACGGCTTGATCAAGAAATACGCCAGGCCGTTTTCACCGGAAGTGCACGACGCGATTACCGAGAACGATTACGTCTGGACCCAGTTCATCGACAACCAGATCATCCCGGTCGAGCTGAAAAAATAGGGCCACGGGCCGGGACGCAAGCTGCGTTCCGGCGCCTGTTTCGCGCTTAGCGTACCTTGGCGCGCGAACCGCATCTCCTGCTACAGGTTTAAATCATGCTTGTCACTTCGGCGCTGATTTCCGGGCTGGGCCTGGGCAGCATGTACGGATTGCTCGCGCTCGGGTTTTACATGACCTATTCGGTATCGAGCACGGTCAATTTCTCGCAGGGCAGCTCGATGATGCTGGGCGCCGTGTTTGCCTATGCGCTGTCGGTCAAGGCCGGCTGGCCTTTTCCGCTGGCGGTTACAGGTGCGCTGCTGCTGTGCGCGATTTATGGCGTCATCGTCGAGCGGGTCGGCGTGCGTCCTTTTGTGCGCCGCGGATCCAATGCCTGGCTGATGGCGACTGTGGCGATCGGCATCATTGCCGACAATGCCGTGCTCTTCACTTTCGGCAAGGAGCCGCGTGCGTTGCCTGCGCCGTTCGCCGGCGAGCCGTTGCAGTTGTTCGGCATCGGGGTGTCGCTGTCGCAGATCGTGATCCCCCTGACCGGCCTCGCGCTGGCGGCGTTGCTGCATTTCATGTCGCGCCGCACCCGGCTCGGAACTGCGCTGCTCGCCGTGGTGCAGAACCGTGATGCTGCCAGCTTGATGGGCATCAATGTCAGCGCGGCGATTTCTGCCGCCTTCGCGGTGTCGACGGTGTTTGCGGGGATTGCAGGCATTCTCATTGCGCCGATTTTCAATGTGCATTCCGACATGGGCACCCTGTTTGGCCTCAAGGCCTTTGCGGTGGCCATACTCGGCGGCATCACCAGCGCCTGGGGTGTGATGCTTGCCGGGTTGCTGTTCGGCGTTACCGAGGCGCTGATCACGGCGCTGCTCGGCTCGGGCTACACACAGATACTGACATTCACGCTGGTGATTGTCGCGCTGGCGATCGTGCCCAATGGGTTGTTCGGCCGCGCCGAAGTGAAGAAAGTCTGATGGACGCATCGATCACATCATCGCTGCTGCCCCGGCTGCGTGTGTTGCCGGTGGCGCTGGTGGCGGCAGGCCTGCTGGGCGCGGCTGCCGTTGCCGTTTTCGCCAACGGCTACTACGTTTTTGTCATCGCGACGATGGCGCTGACCGCGATGGTCGGCATCGGCCTCAATATGCTGATGGGGCTGACCGGGCAGGTGTCGTTCGGTCATGTCGGCTTTTACGCGATTGGTTCGTACGCGGTTGCGGTGCTGACCACGGCGGCGAAATGGCCGTTCTGGGCGGCGTTGCCGGTGGCGGCCCTGCTGGCCGCAGCCGTCGGCGCCTTGCTGGCGTTGCCGGCGCTGCGTGTGCGCGGACCGTATCTGGCGATGGTCACCATCGCCTTCGGTTTCATCGTGGAGAACGTGGCGGTCGAGTGGCGCGGGATTACCGGCGGCCAGAACGGCATCATGGGCATACCGTCACCGTCGGCATTTGGTCTGAATTTCGGTGAGCGCGGCGTTGCACTGATCGCCATCGTGCTGGTTGCGCTTCTGCTTTATCTGTTCTGGCGGATTTCGGTCAGCTCGTGGGGACAGGCAATGCGTGCGGTGATGGATTCGGAAACTGCGGCGGCCTCCATCGGACTCAATGCCGTGGCAATCAAGACCTTCGCCTTTTCCTTTTCCGCACTTTGTGCCGGTATTGCCGGCGGATTGTTTTCAGGGTTGTCCGGCTTTGTGACGCCTTCGACGTTTGCTTTTTCGCAGTCGCTGCTGTTCGTGCTGGTGGTGATGATCGGCGGCGCGGGCACGGTGGCGGGTCCGCTGGTGGGTGCGGCCGTGGTGGTGGTGTTGCCGGAAATGCTGTCGGGTCTTGCCGAATACCGGTTGCTTTTTTTCGGCGTGCTGCTGCTGCTGGTGCTGCTGATTGCGCCCGAGGGCATCGTCGGCGAAGTGGCGAAGTTTTTCCGTCGCCGCAGCGAAGCCGCATATCAGGCTAACAGCGGGGCGGAGAGCGGGTTGCCTGCCAGCGCCGCGCGTGATGCGCTGGTCGTCGATGGCCTGACCATCGCTTTCGGCGGCGTGAAAGCGGTGACCGGACTGACATTTATTGCGGCGCCGGGAAAGGTGACCAGCCTGATTGGCCCCAATGGCGCAGGCAAGACCACGGCGCTGAACATGCTGGGCGGTTTTTATCGGCCGGATGCTGGTGCAATCCGCCTTGGCCACCGTGAACTGGCGGGCTCACCCGCGCATGCCATCGCGCGCGCCGGCGTTGCCCGCACTTATCAGACTTCCCAGCTGTTTGGCGGCATGACGGTGTTTGAAAATCTGTTGATTGCCAGCCGCGGCGGGCAACTGGGTTCGCCGGTGGCGAAAGTCGATACACCTTCACGGCGTGCAGCAGCGAGCGAAGTGCTGCGTCTCGCCGCATTTGTCGGCTATCGCGGCGATCCGGCGCGGCGGGCTGCGGATTTGCCGCATGTCGATCGCCGGCTGGTGGAAATTGCCCGCGCGCTGGCAGCGCGTCCGGCGGTGTTGCTGCTTGATGAACCCGCTGCCGGACTGTCAGCGCAAGACAAGCAGCATCTGGCGCGACTGCTGCGGCGTATTGCCGATTCGGGCATTGCCGTCATTCTGGTTGAGCATGACATGTCGCTGGTGATGGGGATTTCCGACCATGTGGTGGTGATCGATTCCGGCGTGCGCATCGCAGCGGGAACGCCGCAAATGGTGCAGCAGGACGAGGCGGTGAAGCGGGCCTATCTGGGCGAAGATGGCGGCAGTTTTGCCGCACGCCGTGCCACGCGCGCGAGTGTCGGTGGCGATTTGCTGGAGGTCGGAAAACTGGGCGCGAGCCACGGCGCCGGACCGGTGCTGAAGGACATTGATTTGCGCATACGCGAACGTGAAATGGTTGCCATGCTCGGCGCCAACGGCGCCGGCAAATCGACACTGATGCGGGCGCTGGCGGGGCTGCATCGTCCGGTGACGGGCGGCATCAGCCTGCATGGCGCCGGCATCGAGCATTTGCCTGCACATCGCGTGGTGGCGCGGGGCGTTTCGCTGGTGCCCGAGGGGAGGCAGGTGTTTCCAGAGTTGAGCGTACTCGACAATATCAAGCTCGGGGCATTTCTCAGAGGTGGCGCGAGTGACACGGAAGTCAATGCCATGCTCGACCGGTTTCCGCGGTTGCGCGAGCGTTTGCGTCAGCGCGCGGGATTGCTCTCGGGCGGCGAGCAGCAGATGCTGGCGCTGGCCCGCGGCCTGATGTCGCATCCGAAGCTGTTGCTGCTCGACGAACCTTCGCTGGGACTGGCGCCGGAGGTCATCCGGGATTTGTTTGCGGCGCTGGACCGGTTGCGTGATGAAGAAGTCACCATACTGCTGGTGGACCAAATGGCCGGACTGTCACTGGCGCTGTCGGACCGCGCCTATGTGATCGAAGACGGACGCATCGTGGCCTCGGGCAGTGCCGATGAAATTGCCGCCGGCAATGCGCTGGAGCGCGCCTATCTGGGTGAACAGCCGGGCAACGTTACAATCACGCAATGACCATGACCACTGTTCCTTCACACGGCCGTTATGCCTATTCGGCCATTCATGACCGTCCCGGCTATGTTTGGCCCGGACGCAAGCGTCTTGCGGTTTATATCGGTTTCAATGTCGAACACTTTGCATTCGGCGAAGGCCTGGGTGCAACGCTGGCGCCGGGTGGGCCGCAGCCGGACGTGCTGAATTTTTCCTGGCGCGACTACGGTAATCGCGTCGGCGTGTGGCGCTGCCTCGAGCTTTTTGATGCGCTCAAGCTCCCGGTCGGCGCGTTGATCAACACCAGTCTCTACGACTATTGCCCGCAGGTCATCGCCGCGATGCGCCAGCGTCGTTACGAAATCATCGGCCATGGCCACACC
>JAKFUJ010000345.1 GCA_021732805.1 Betaproteobacteria bacterium
GCGCTGAAACCGTGTTGCCGCAGTTGTCGTGCCGAGAGATTGATGGCAATCGGCAGCGGGGTGATGCCGGCTTTGCGCCAGTCGTGGATCTGGGTGCATGCGGCGCGGGCGACCCAGTCGCCGACCTGCACGATCAACCCCGTTTCTTCCAGCAACGGTATGAAGTCGTTGGGCGGAATCATGCCCTTGTCCGGCGACTGCCAGCGCAGCAGGGCTTCGAAGCTGGTGACTTTTCCGCTGGAGATATCGACCTTGGGCTGGTAGTGCAGCACAAATTCCCGGCGTTCAATGGCGTGGCGCAGCCGGGTTTCGAGCTGCAGTTTTTCCGTGGCGCGCCGGTTCATTTCGGCGGTGTAGTACTGGTAGTTGTTGCGGCCCGCGGACTTTGCGCTGTACATCGCCGCGTCGGCGTCACGGATCAGGGTTTCGATTTGGTCGCTGTCCGAGGGGTAGAGTGTGATGCCGATGCTTGCAGTCACGAACACTTCGTTGGTTTCCAGGTTGAACGGGGTTTTCAGGGTGTCGATCAGTTTCTGGGCGACCAGGCCGGCATTCTGCGGCGTTGCAAGGTCGGTCAGAATGACGGCGAATTCGTCGCCGCTCAGCCGGCCCACCGTATCGCTGGGGCGCAGCATCTGGGTCATGCGTTCAGCGACCAGCCTCAGCAGCCGGTCGCCGGCGGTGTGGCCCAGGGTATCGTTGACCAGCTTGAAGCGGTCAAGGTCAAGAAACAGCACGCCGACAAACCAGTTGTTCCTGCGCGCCTGGGCGATGGCGCGACCAAGGCGGTCGTGCAGCAGCACACGGTTGGGCAGCCCGGTGATGCTGTCGTAGTGCGCGAGCTGGGCCAGTCGTTCGCTGGTCTGTTTGCGTTCGGTGATGTCCCGGTTGATGCCGACCAGTCCGTAAACCTTTCCGCCGGCATCCTTCAGGGGTACTTTTGACGTCAGATGCCAGTGCGTGGCGTCGTCCTGCGTGCCATCAGCGCTGAAATTGGTGCTGCCCTCGCGCTCGATCATCGGTTCGCCGGATTCGATGATCGCCTGATCTTCGTTGTGGATGCGCTGGGCCAACTGGCGCGGAAAAATTTCAAATGCGGTTTTGCCGACGATGTCTTCGTGGCGATCAAAGCCGCGCACTTTGAGATTGGCTGCGTTCTGCAGGATGTAACGACCTTCGGCATCCTTGACGAAGATGCGATCCGGGATGGCATCGACGACGGTGCGCAGCAGCCGGCGTTCCTGCGTCAGGGCATCCTCCACGTGTTTGCGTTCGGAAATGTCTTCAATGATGCGCAGGAAAAAGCGCGGCTCGCCGGCGCTGTCCCGGACCAGGGAAATCGTGCGGTGCGTCCACACGACGGTTCCGTCCTTGCGGATGAACGGGCGTTCTGAGGAGAAGGTCTGCAGCTCTCCCTTCAGCATCTGCTCCTGGAATTGCGGGCTTTCGGGTTTGCGGGAATCCCGGGACAGAAAGTCGGAGGTCTTCATGGCCAGAAGTTCTTCCTGGGTATAGCCGAGAATCTCGCAGAGTTTGGGGTTGACATGCAGAATCCTGCGGTCAGCCGTGCTGTGCATGATGCCGATGGGCGCGTGGTCAAAGGTTATGCGATAGTTGTCTTCAACCAGCTTGCGTGCCGTGATGTCCTCGATGACGAAGATGTACTCTTCGGCATTACTCACAATATCCCGCGCCAGCGAGGTTGTCCGTCTGACCCAGATCACCCCGCCGTCCTTGCGGACATAACGTCTTTCGGTTTGCAGATGATTGATTTCCCCGTCAATCAGCCGCCGGCGCGCCGCGGCATCGCGGTTCCGGTCGTCGGGATGGCTGATTTGTCGCAGTCTGGTTCCGATGAGTTCTTCCCGGGCGTAACCGGTCATCTCGCAGAACTTGCGATTGGCAGTGATGATCCGGCGCTCGAGGTCGGTGCGCAGGATGCCGACCGCCGCCTGCTCGAAGGTCTGTTCGAGACGGACTTCGGCCTGCTTGCGATCGGTAATGTCCTGCACCACGGAGATGATGTGCGACGGTCGTGAATCCGCGTCAAGTACGGTGGAGACCGACACGTTGCACCAGATGACGCGGCCATCCTTGCGCAGAAAGCGGCGCTCGCGGGAATAGTTTTTGGCTTTTCCCTGCACTATCCGGTTGTTGTAGTCGATAGCCCATTCCTGATCCTCAGGCAGCGTGACATCTGCCGGGCACATTCGCATCAGCTCATCGCGGGTATAGCCGAGCATGTCGCAGAATTTCTGGTTGATGCGCAGCCACGGCACTGTTCGGTCCCCCGGCAGCCTCAGCGTCATGCCGACCGAGGCTTGTTCAAAGGATGCGGTGAACAGCCCTTCGGTCGCCTTGTACTGGGTTACATCGGTAACCATCGATATGATGTAACGCGGAGCGCCTTCCGCGTCCCTCACCAGCGACATCGAGCGGGTGACATGGATCGTGCGGCCGTCTTTGCGCACATACCGTTTCTCGGCATAAACATGCGGCACTTCGCCCCGCAGCAGTTTCTCGGTGCGTTCACGGCTGCCGGGACGGTCATCGGGATGGGTGATGTCGTCGAGCGCGCTTTTGGCCAGTAACTCCTCACGGGTGTAACCAAGCATCTCGCACAGGCGGTCATTTACGGTCAGATATTTTCCCGACGGCAGTGTCAGCGCGATGCCGATTGCCGTCTGATCAAAGGTGGCGCGAAAACGCTCTTCCTCTTCCTTGCGCTGCGTGATGTCTTCGACGACACGGATCAGATACAGCGGCGTGCCGTCCTCATCACGCGCCAGCGACACGGTGCGGTTGACCCAGAATATCGAGCCGTCTTTGCGGCGATAGCGCTTTTCGCCCGAAAAGCTGTTGATCTCGCCGGACAGCAGCTTCAGGCGTAACAGCCGATCCTTGCCCTTGTCCTCGGGGTGGACAATGTCGGCGGGTCCCATACCGGCTATTTCTTCGGCGCTGTAGCCGAGCATGTAGCAGAAGCGCCGGTTGGCCAGCAGGTAACGATCGTCCAGCGATGAGTGAACGATGCCCACGGTTGTTTGTTCGAAAGTGATGCGGAAACGCTCCTCGGCCATTTTGCGGTCGGTGATGTCGGTAATGGTGCCGCCGATCGCATAAGGCCGGTTGTGATCATCGTGCAGCGGGAACTTGGTGACGATCGAGATGCGCAGGTCGCCGGCTTCACGCGACTGTTCCTCGAAAGTCAGGGTCTTGCCGGTATCCAGAACAACCTGGTCGTTGCGACGCATCCGGGCGGCGCGTTCGGCATCGAAAATTTCATCATCGGTCTTGCCGATGGCCTGGGTCGTCTCAACTCCGAAGGCCCGCAGAAATCCGGAATTGACATGCAGATAACGCCCGTCGCTATCTTTGACGAAGGTGATGGTCGGTGTGCTGTCGAGAAAGTCGCGGGGCAACCCGGCGCGCTTGACTGCCGGTTTTCGTACCGGTTTTTTTACGGATTTCATTTGATCCATGCCACGGTAACGATCGCCGTCAGGCAGGCAGATGTGTCCTGATTGATGGATTGCATCGCGGCAAGGGTGCGAAAGGCATCATCCGGCGGGTGCCGTGAAAAGAGATGATCCTTGTGCTTCCCCAGTATTGACAACGGGCTCCTCCGTTTCTCCGCGCGGGCACGCGGAGCATGCAAAGAACAAGCGTAGATTATTTCGGGTGATCTGTGAATTAATACCGTAGTGTTTTCGCGAACTAATGCATTTGTTGCGCGGAAAGATCATCGATTGGCCGAAAATCGCTTTATTTCCCGGAATAACCTTTGTTATTGCCGGAGAATATGGCAATCAAAAAACTTGAGTAATGCCTTGGCGCCCATTCATTGATCCTGACGATCGCTAGGTAGTGAGCCGCAAGAGAGTCTCCCGGCTTTTGCTTGCTGCACCCTTGCGGGATCGCTGGATCAGTGCGAGGTCCGGTAACTCCGGTAAACGACATGGGTGCCGTCGTTTTTTACGATCAGCACATCGTATGGATCGCGTCGCCCGGGTGTTTCCATGCCTGGTGAGCCGGCGGGCATCCCGGGTACCGCCAGCCCGCGCGCGACGGGTTTTTCCGAGAGCAGTTTTTTTATTTCGCGCGCCGGCACATGGCCTTCGAGCGCATAACCGTTGACCACGCCGGTATGGCAGCCGGCGAGCGCATCCGGTATGCCGTGGCGGCGGCGCACGATCGCTGTATCTTCAACCGCAACCGGTTTCACACGGAAACCGCTGGCGCGCAGATGTTCCATCCACGCGCCGCAGCAGCCTCAGGACGGGTTGTAATACACGCTGATTTCGGTTTCAGCGCGGGCGGTGCCGTAAATTCCCATTGCGGCGCAGCCCATCAGCATCAGTGTTGCACGTCTTCTATTCATGTGGAGCTCCTCGGTTCTGCAATGATTTTGGCGATTTTATCAGTTGATGCGAAGGTTCCCCGGGCCAGATAACTGGTCCCGAATTGAAAGGACTGCAACAACCGCATATCAGGGCAGTAACGCTGCAGTTTTTCCCATGGTCTGGCAAGCCCAGACTGGGTGGTCCGGTAGCTTCGTCCGCGCCAACGTGTCCAGTAATCCACCGGGGCTGACCACCAGCGGTTGATCAGCTTGGCGCCCGTTGCAACGACAACGGCCTCGGGGCGTGTCATCAGGAAAATATTGCCCAGCGCCGCTGTCGATTGCAATACATCATGGGTGTAGCAAAACAACAAGGCATCTGCGACGTGTCTGGTGTGTACCAAGTCGGCGTGGCCCACGATCAGGTCGATGTTTGTGCATGCGGTGGCGGTGATTCGTCGCCTGGCGATGCCGGCCATTTCCGGGCTGTGCTCGATGCCGATGACTTTGCCGCGGGGGCCGACACTTGCCGCCAGAAGCGGCAGCGTTGCTCCGGTGCCGCAGCCAACGTCAAATACGGTATCACCAGGCCGCAGGTTCAGCGCGCGTACCGCGACCCGCCGGATATCCGCGATAAGCCGGCAACTGGCGTCGTAGCTGGCGGCGAGGCTGCGGTAATCCGCAACCGAGCGCGTCAGTTCGGGGCCATCATCTGCCGGGGGCGGCAGGGGCGGATA
>JAKFUJ010000389.1 GCA_021732805.1 Betaproteobacteria bacterium
CCAGGGTATTTTTGGATACATCAATTCCAATAAAACTCGTAGACTCTCTCATCGCTTCACTCCATCCAATCTTGCAAAAATTCGGGCTCGTGCCCAGGCAACTGCTCGGATTAAAGCAAAACAGGAAACGGCGATCTTGCTCTGTGTCGATTTGAACCGGGTCACAATCGATCTACCGTTTCCCCGTCCTCAAGTCCGGCCAGACCCGAGAACACCACAAACATACACCTACAAAACGAACATACAAGGACACAGAGGGCACAGGGCACAGAGGGCACAGAGAAAACCCGAGAACCTTTGCTTTGCTGTTCTCTGTGAACTCTGTGTTCTGTGGCTAAAAGGTTTTAAGGGGTTCAGGATTTAACGCCGAGGGCCGCAAGCACACCCGCGCGTTTGTCTTTGGCTGCGGCATTGACCGCGGTATATAGACTTCCGCCGTGCGAGTCCATTGCCACCAGCAGCGGGCCGAAACCCTTGATGCGGAATTTCCATAGCGACTCCGGGTTGAGGTCATCAAGGTCGACTTCCTCGATCTGTTCGATCCAGGTGGTCTCCAGCGCCGCGGTGCCGCCGATGATCGCGAGATACACGCCGCCCAGTTCGCTGAACGCTTTCGCCGAGGACGCAAACAATCCGCCCTTGCCGATGATGATGCGCACGCCATACTGCGCCATCAGCGGCTGGGTGAAACGCTCCATGCGCGCACTGGTGGTGGTGCCGATGCAGATCGGCGCATAACCCGACGGATGCGCCTCGGTCTCGCCGACCCATTTGACGTTGGGTGCGGTATGCACCACGGCGTGGCCGCGCATGTCGAAACGCGTCTTGCGGCCGTGGTCGAACATGTGAATCTGCGTCGCATCCCGGATGCCGTACAAGGTCTGGTGCAATGTGACGGTGTCGTTGATGCGCAGTTTGCGCACCTGCTCTTCGCTCACCGGCATGTTGAGTTCGTAGTGGGCCATGTCTGTATCCGTCAATCAGTCTATGCGTATTAAATAACCGCGCATCAATAGCCACTCATCAATAGCCGAATTCCACGCCTTCGGGCGTAAACGTTGCCCGCGCGCGGCGCGCCGAATGACATTGCATGTTGACCGCGACCGGATTCATCGTGATGTGGGTAGCCGCGGTTTCGACATGCACGGCAAACGCGGTGGAGTCGCCACCCAGGCCCTGCGCGCCCACGCCCAGCTTGTTGACCACGGCGCTCAGTTCAGCCTCGAGTTTCGCTCCTTCGGGGTCGGCGCAGGCACTGCCCAACGGCCGTGTCGCCGCAACTTTCGACAGATGCACGCACAGGTCAGCCGTGCCGCCGACACCGACGCCGACAATCACCGGCGGGCAGGTTTTTCCGCCCGCTTCAAGCACGCAGTCCACTACAAACGTTTTGACGGCATCAATACCTTCAGCCGGGATCGCCATTTTCAGCCAGGAATTGTTTTCCGAACCCGATCCTTTCGGAATCATTTCGATGGCCAGCGTGTCGGCTGCCGATGCGAAGTCGATATTGATTACCGGTACCTGGCGACCGCAGGAAGTGTGCTCATTCTTGCGGGTAGTGGGATGGACTACCGACGAACGCAGCGGATGTTCCCTGGTCGCGCGCTCGCACCCCTTGATGATCGCCTGCTTCAGGCCGTAGCCATCGACAGCGACATTGGCGCCGATGGTTACGTTGTAAATCGGAATACCAGTGTCCTGGCACAGCAGATTGTTGGTGTCCTCGGCCACGGTAATGTTGCGGATCATGGTGCCGAGGATGGCCTTGCCGGTGGCATTGGTCTCTGCACGATCCAGCCGCTGAAACCCCAGCTTGATATCCGGGGGCAGCATCTTCAGCGCGCGGATATAAAGCTCCTTGCACGCTTCTTCAACCTGTTTGAGATCAACGTTCACGGGACCACCTTGATGCGAAATTGAAAACGCTGCCGGGAGATTGCGTCCCGGCAGCAATATTGCGATCAGTTCACCTGCAGCTTGCGTTCTTTGATGATTTTCACCCAGCGACCGCTTTCTTCCCTGATCGCCTTGGTAAATTCCTCGGACGTGTTGCCCACGGGCACCATGCCGAGGTCCTCGAAGCGCCTGGCAATCGTGGCATCTTTCAGCGCGGTCACCGTGTCCTGATGGATCTTGGCCAACACCGGCTTGGGCGTGCCGGTCGGCACCATGAAACCGAACCAGCCGAGATTTTCGAAACCCGGCAGCGTTTCGGCCACTGCCGGCACTTCCGGCAACTGCTTCGAACGTTCCTTGCTGGTCACCGCCAGCGCGCGCAACTTGCCCGAGCGCACAAAGTTGATCGCGGCCGAAAGATTCGGCGTCACGAACTGGATTTGTCCGCCGATCAGATCGCTCACAGCCGGTGCCTCTCCCTTGTACGGAATATGGATGACGTCGATGCCCGCGCTGTAGATGAAATTTTCACCCGCCAGATGGGTCTGGGTGCCGATACCGGCCGAACCGAAGGTGATGCCTTTCGGTTTTGCTTTGGCCATCGCAATCAGGTCTTTCACGGTTTTCGCCGGAAAGCTCGGATTGACGACGATGGCTTGCGGGCCGCTGGCGACATTGGTCACCGCCATCAGGTCTTTTCCGGCGTCGTACGGTAATGTTTTATACATGTGCGGATTGGCGGTGACGATGGAACCGGAGGTCATGAATAGCGTGTAACCGTCAGGCAGCGATTTGGCCGCGATTTCCGCGCCGATGTTGCCGCCGGCGCCGGCGCGGTTGTCCACCACCAGGGTCTGCCCCCAGATTTCGGTGAGTTTCTGTGCCACCACACGGGTCACGATATCGGTTGCGCCACCGGCCGAAAACGGCACGATGATGCGCACGGGTTTGTTGGGAAAACCCTGAGCTGCAACTGCGGATGATGCCAACAACGCCCCTGCCATCAAAATCAGCTTTGCCTGATGCATTTTTCTCTCCTCCGGTGCAGTGTAATTAACAGCCTGTTGTCGTATTCGGTCGATTGATTCCTGTTGCCCAATTCACGATACCCCAAGCCCCCTGGTGCGGCAAGGCACGGCCACATCCCCAATTCGTCTGACGTCAGCCTGATGCAATCTCTGTTCATGGGCTCGATCCGGATTTCGCAATGCTCAAACCAGATTCAGCAGAAACGCCAGTCCGGCGACCAATGACACGCCGGCGGCAGCGGTGAGCAGCGTTTTCTGCCATTCGCGCCAATCGAGGAATTCCAGCGCCAGCAGGCGCAGGCCGCCGGCCATGTGTGCCGCCAGCAGCAGCACCAGACCGGTCTCGGCAAACTTCACCAGCGGTTGTTCGGTCCAGCGCAGAAAACCGTCGAGCGCCGCAGCGCCGTGCAGGGCCTGGCCCAGCGCCCAGAAATGCAGCGGCAGAAACAGCGCCAGCAGTACGCCGGAACTGCGATGCACGATGAACGCCCAGTACGCGGGATGGTTGCGCGCGCGAAAATCGTTTTTCATGCTGCACCGCCGCCGAACACACCGAACACTGCGCGCATGCCCCACATCGCCAGACTCAAACCGATGACACCCGTCAGCACATCCAGTCCACGGCCGCGCCAGTTGAAAGTTTCACTGAAGATGGTGCGCAGTCCGATCGGCGCATGCACGGCAACTGCCATCACGAACAAGGTGTAGAACGCGAACCAGGCAACGCTGCCTTGGGTGCGTCCGAGAATTTCAGCGGCGCTCAATCCGCTGCGCACCGCATAAATCATCGTCAGCAGATGCACCACCACACACAGCGCCAGCACCATTGCACTGATGCGCTGCGCACCCCACAGCAAGACCTGGTTGCGGCTGCTCATGAATCAATACCCGTGTAAATCATAAGTAATTGATTTTATTGACTATTATATATCGCCTGCGAGGGTCGCTGAAAGCACTGCCCGCTTCAGCCCGGCAATGCCGGCTGTCGGCGACAGCCCCTTGGGACAACGCTCGGTGCAGCTGAGATGGGTATGGCAGGCATGGCAGCCGGCATCACCGGCCACCGCAGCCAGCCGCTCGTTGCGCGCGGTATCACGCACATCATTGATCAGCGTCCATGCCCGATTCAACGCCGCAGGCCCCAGATAATCCTTGTTCCACGACACCACGTCACAGGCGCTGTAGCAGACCCCGCAGCCGATGCATTCAATGCCGGCATCAACGCGTTTGCGCTCCTTCGATTCGGGAGAAACTTTGGCAAACCCGTCTTTACGCGTGGTGCTGCCGGTGAAACGGCCGCGGGCACGCGCCCACTTGTCGAAGAACTCGCGCATGTCGGTGACCAGATCTTTGATCACCGGCAGGTTGCGCAGCGGCGCGATTTCGAGTGTGTTGTCGGTGGCGACTTTCGATACATGAGTGCGGCAGGTCCAGCGCGACTGGCCATTGACCGTCATTGCGCAGGAACCGCAGACACCGACGCGGCAGGCAAAGCGGTAGGACAGCGTAGCATCGCATTTGCGCTGCACGTAGGTCACGACGTCGAGCACGGTCTGGCTTTCCTGCCGCGGCACTTCAAAATCCTGGAAGTCGCCCTGCTCGGTGCCGCGCCAGATCCTGACCTTCAGATTTTCCATCAACACTCCTAATGCGCTGCCGCCGTGGCGCCAACGGTCACCGTCGGCGCAGCAAGGCGCTGGATCATCACATTAATGCAGGCCGGCTTGCCGCTGGCGATCGCGCGTGCCAGCGCCGGCTTCAGTTCCGCCGCACGGGTCACCAGTTCACCATGACCGCCCAGCGCAGCAACGGCCAGATCATAACGCGTGCCGTCGCGCAGCTCGCAGCCATGCGCGCGATCCTTGCCGTAGACGCGTAACTGAATCTGGTGCTCGGCATTCCAGCAGGAATCGTTGCCGACGACCACGATCATCGGCACGCCATCACGCACGGCGGTGTCGAACTCCATCAAATGAAAACCGAAAGCACCGTCGCCCATCACTGCCACCACCGGCGCCTGCGGTCGGGCCATGCGTGCGGCGAAGGCGAAGGGCACAGCACTGCCGATGGAACCGCCGACACCGTTGATGACCCGTGCCGGTGCATGGATGCAGGCCTGCGCCCACTGCCCGATCTCACCGCCATCGGCG
>JAKFUJ010000048.1 GCA_021732805.1 Betaproteobacteria bacterium
TACAGCTCGACTGAAGATTTGCCAGCCCACCTGCATGAACACTCCACCCTTTACTAATGTCGTGTTTCCTATGTTTACATTCGGACTGCCGGAGTAAGGAACGCAGACTCTTATATCTACTTTGTTCACAAGTCCTGCTACCAAAATTTCCGCCTTCCATGAGGATGGATCGCCGAATAGTGCATACGGATCCCCTACGACGGGATAGTGCTGACTGGTTAACTCTTTCCTGAATGTTTCAATTAACTCTTCATCCGTAACATTCAACTTTCCGCCGCGCCAACCAATCTTGGAACCCGGAAAACAAGCAAATCCGTACTGGTACTGGCCTATCTCCTCGCCCAATGGAAGCTTCGTGACAATCCCGTGAAATTGGATGGGCATTGCATCAGTTCCTACCGAAAGCGAAATAGGAGCTTTATTCTCTGCCACTGGCACTGGAGTTATCGCGCATCCGCTGAGTGCAAACACACTCAGCGCTAACAAAGTCCAACGCACACCGTAGAGTATCTGCATCGGTGAATACCTAACAGGTTGTTGAAAAAGTGATGCGCGAGCGCGTGGGGAGCGAAGCGACCAAGCGCACACGCGTGCAAACCTTTGATTTTATGAGGGTTGAAAAATCGATCATGCCAAGTTGAAGCGATGTTCTGGAGTTTTTCAACACCCTGCTAACATGTAGTAATTGACATTTTTTTGTGACCTACCGCACCTGACTGAAGCTTACCAAGAACCCGCATCACCTAGCACCAACTGCTGTGCCTGCAAAATACCAAGCGCAGTCAGCGTGATGCTCAAACACGCCACCACTGTTAATGCCTACGACCAGCCCTTATCCGGATATTTATAATTTTATAAATAAAATCAATTAGTTATGGCATACCCCACAAAACACTGACCTAAACCGGCATCACGCTGCAAATGCCGTCTGCATTGTCGTCGCACAGTAACCCCCGCGCGTTATAGTGCGCACCGCCATGCATTCCACCCGTCGCAGTTTCCTGCTTCAAAGCGTCGCGCTTTCCGCAGCACTGGTGCTGCCCGCGCACCGCGTCATCGCGCAGCCGCACTTCGAACGTAATCCATTTTCGCTGGGCGTCGCTTCCGGTTATCCGCAACCCGATGGTGTTGTGCTGTGGACACGGCTGGCACCCGATCCGCTGAACGGCGGCGGCATGCCGGATGCGCCGGTGGCGGTGCGCTGGGAGATTGCCGCCGATGCACGCTTCCGCAAAATCGTTGATCACGGTGAAGTCATGGCCGAACCGCGGTTTGCGCACGCCGTGCATGTACAGGCACGCGGACTGCAACCGTCGCACTGGTACTGGTACCGCTTCATGGCCAATGATGCGGTCAGCGCCACCGGCCGCACGCGCAGCGCACCGGCCGTAGATGATGCGCGCGGCAAGCTGGCGTTTGCGATTGCGTCGTGCCAGCACTATGAACACGGCCATTACGCCGCCTATCGCGACATGGCGCAGCAGCAGCTCGATTTTGTGGTGCATGTCGGTGATTACATCTACGAGAGTTCCTGGGGCCGGCGCGACCGGGTGGTTCGCGAGCATCACTCGGCAGAACCGTACACGCTGGCCGACTATCGCAACCGTTACGCCCAGTACAAACTCGATCCGCAACTGCAGGCCGCGCACGCCGCCTGCCCGTGGCTGGTGATCTGGGACGATCACGAAGTCGATAACGATTATGCCCGCGACCGCTCGCAGGATCTGGACCCGGTCGAAACTTTTCTGCGACGCCGTGCCGCCGCTTACCAGGCGTACTACGAGCATATGCCGCTGCCGCCGGGCACCTGGAACGGCGGGCCGGACATGAAAATTTATGGCTCGCAGGCGATGGGCGCGCTGGCCAACATCCAGTTGCTCGACACCCGGCAATACCGCGACTACCACGTGTGTTCGCGCAAGGGCCGCGGCGGCGGCAATCAGGTCAATGTCGCCGAATGTCCCGATGTTGCACTACCGGGCCGATCACTGCTGGGTACAACGCAGGAGCGCTGGCTGGAACAGACGCTCACCGCCTCCACCGCGCGCTGGAATGTGATCGCGCAAACCACGCTGATGGCGCAGGCGGATCGCGAGCCGGGGCCGGAGCGCGTGGTCTATACCGACGGCTGGGACGGCTATCAGCATGCGCGGGAAAAACTGCTGCGCTTCATCGCGGAGCGCAAGATACGCAATCCGGTGGTGCTCGGTGGTGATGTGCACTTCGCTTCGGCGAATGAACTGAAAATCGATTTCGACAACGAAAAATCGCCGGTGGTCGCCAGCGAATTTGTCGGCACGTCGATTTCATCGTTCGGCCCCGCTCAAGCCCGCATCGACGCGCTGCGCTCGGAAAATCCGCATGTCAAATTCGCCAACGGCGCGCGCCGCGGTTACGCAAAATTTGAAGTCACGCCGCAGCGCTGGGAAACGTCATTCCGCGGCGTGGCCGATATTGCCGATGCGCAATCGAAAGTATTTGAACTGGGGCGATACGTGGTCGAAGACCGCCGCGCGGGTCCGCAGCGGGATGCCTCGTAGAATAATCATAAGTAATTGATTTAATTAACTATTTTTACGACAGCCCGAGGATGCGCGCAATCTCCGCCGCATAACGGCTGATGGTGATGCCCTCGTAAACCGCCTCATCGACGGTTTCATCCAGTTGCACACGAATCGCATGCAGGCTGTCGCCCACCCAGTTGTCGCGGCGCACGGGGGAATTCAGCACATTGCGCAGCGTTTCGACTTCATCGCGCAGCCGCTGCACGTCGGCAGAACCGCCGCGGACCTTCGCCAGATCGCGCTCCAGTTCGTCGATCAGCCGCGCGGCTTCCTCCAGGTCGATGTCTCTGCTTCTGGTTTTCTCATCCATGCCGGCTCTCCTCCGTTATCGGTTGGACTTATTCATCGCGCCAGCGTTCCAGTTGCCGCCGCTCGTGTTTGGTCGGCCTTCCGTGGCGTTCCTGCGCCGGTTCCGCGGCAAATTTGCGCAGCGCAATCTGTTCTTCGCGCTGCGCGCGGCTGGTTTCGTTTTCGGCGTACAGCGTGCGGGCGACGGTGGCCGAACCGCGCTTGTCCGACAGTTGCGCAACCCGCACGGTCCATGAATACGCGCCGATCCGGATCGCCAGTTCATCACCGATGCGCACCTCTTTCGCCGGCTTGATGCGTTCACCGCCGAGTTTGACCTTGCCGCCCTCGACCGCCTGCTGCGCTGCAGAGCGCGTCCTGAAAAAACGCGCAGCCCACAGCCACTTGTCGACGCGGGCAGTCACAAATATCAACCCGATACAAAAAAACTTCCCTCATCCCCACCCTTCTCCCGAAGGGAGAAGGGCTTTTCATCCCTCTCCTTCCGGGAGAGGGACCGAGGGTGAGGGAGATGTTGACCGTAGCTTTCATTCATTTTATTTGCGCACTCAATCCGGCATCGGCAACGCCTTGCGGTTGCCGAGCGCAATCCAGCCGCGAGCGATGCGGTAAATCACCCACAGCCCGAGCAACAGCAGCAGCGGCACACCGATGACCACGCCGATGAAGGTGGCGATCATCACCATCGCGACAATCACCCACAGCAGCGACCACCAGAAGGTGCGGATCTGCCAGGAGAAATGGCTGTCGAGGAAAGTGCCGCGCACGGCATCACGCTTCACATAATTGATGATCACCGCGATGATCGACGGCCAGCCGCTGAGGAATGCGGTGACGATGAACGCCGCGCTGGTGATGCCGGTCAGCACGCTGAATGCATGCAGGGCATAAATGATGTGGGTCAGTGTGATCAGATCGCTGGAAGGCAGCGGGCTCAGGGTCTTGCCGTCGATGTCGGTCATGTTCTGTCTCCTTTTAATGGTCAGGAAAGATCGATTGCGTATTTCTTGAAATCCGCCAGCGACGCAAACTCCAGCGATCCTTCATGCGTCGCCGCCAGCACCACCCGCGGCGCCTTGCCCTCGTCCAGCGCTTCGCGCCAGCGCGGCGCGCACAGGCACCAGCGGTCGCCCGGTTTCAGTCCGGGGAATCCGGCCTGCGGATACGGCGTGGTCAGGTCGTTGCCCTGCGCCTTGCTGTATTCAAGGAATTCTGCGGTCACCACCGCGCACACGGTATGCACGCCGACGTCTTCGGGACTGGTGTTGCAGCAGCCGTCGCGGAAAAACCCTGTTTTCGGCCGCTCGCTGCACGGCTGCAGCTTCTCGCCCAATACATTCCGTGCATGTTCATGGGGATCAAAACGTCGCATGGCAGGTTTTTCGCTCCGCGTTTTTCCGCTCCGCATTCATCACTCAGCACTCATCACCGGGCTCAGGCATGCACATGCCTTGCCTGGCGCAGCTTGCCGCGTGCGCCAGCCTTCGCATCCGGCCGCGTGCCGCTGGCCATGAACGGCAGTTTGCCCTTGGCGCCGCCGGACTCGTAATCGCCGGCCACCGCGGCGGCCACTGCTGCGGCATCAGTGCCGGACTCGACCAGGAAATCATGCAGGTAACCGCAGAGTTTTTCCAGTGCGAATTCGTGGGTCTTGCCGGTACGGGCGAATAACCAGTCGCTGAACTGCATGAAACGGGTAAAAGGACTCTCCGCCAGCAGCAAGGGCAAGGCGCGGTGGAAACGACCGGAATTGCCGACCAGGTCCCAGTAGCGCGCAAAACGCACGATGCGCTGCACTTCATTGAAGTCGAGTGCATCGGTCGCCAGCACCACGTACGGCGCATCCGGGCTGTAACGCATGCTGTGTTGTTCGGTATGGCGGGCAATCGGCGCACCGCGCAGGCGCTTCAAGATGCCGACCTGGATTTCATGCGGTCGCAGCGCATGCAGGCGGTCAAACCCGCGGCCAAAGCCGGCGAGGTCTTCGCCCGGCAACCCGGCAATCAGATCGACATGAATCAGCGCCGGTGATTCCTCGCGCAACCAGCGCAGGTTGGCCTCGGCGGCGGCATTGTCCTGTTTGCGCGAGATGCGCGCCTGCACCGCTTCGTCCCAGGTCTGGATGCCGACTTCAAAATGCAGCCGGCCCTGCGGAAAACGCCCGATCGCCGCCTTGAGTTTTTCC
>JAKFUJ010000304.1 GCA_021732805.1 Betaproteobacteria bacterium
AATGTGTCATTATACTAGACCAGGCATGCCTTTGGAGTGAAATATTCAATAGGGCCGTATTTTATAAGTAATTGATTTTAAACAATATTTTAAGGACGCAGTGATGAATGCAAACGAAGCCCCCAAGCCGTTGAACGAAGGCGCGATCAAGGCCGGCAACGGCGATTACATATTCAAAATGACCGAGCTGGCGCGGATGGAAGCCGGACGCGGCGTCTCCACCGGCGAAGGCCCGGTGGTCGAAGGTGAACGCATGCAGATCGGCCTGATCCGCAAAAAACGCGGCACCGGGGCGCGGGCGCATACCCACCCCAACGAACAATGGACCTATATTCTCAAAGGCACGCTGCGCGTGATGATCGACGGCCAGCCCGAGCAAATTTGCGGTCCGGGCACACTGCTTTATCTGCCGGCCAATATTCCGCACCACACCATCGCCACCGACGACGGCGATGTTGAATTTTTTACCGTCAAGGATATGAGTTACGGCATACACGGCAAGCCGGTCGACGGCAAAATGACCGGCGGCTATATCGAATCGGATCGCGAGGGCAACTGAGCGTATCCGCTATTTCCACTTCACTTCATGCACCCATTCCGCAGGTCGCGGCGCGATGGATAGCGGGATCAGCCCTTTCCCGCCATAACGCTGCAACCCCGGATCGGCGCTGGCGAGGCAGGCATCGCGCAGTGCAAAAAAAGCGTTGCCGGCGGTCGTTTCACGCCACAGCCATTCCCGCGCTTGCTCTGCCGCGTGCGCGCCGGGTTGCGCTGCGACCGCTTCAAGATAATAGGCCTTGATGTCCTCACAGGCCAGACGCAACGCGGTCGCCAGGTTGAATGCGTCATTGTAGGTTGGGGGAGATGCCCCTTCGATGAGGTCGGTAATGAATTTTCCCGCCGCGGCCGGCGTCAGTCCGCTCAAAGTCGCGATCGTGCGTCCGCGGACACGCAGGGCCTCGCCGTACCATGGTGCGAGCTCGGCGATCTCGCGCTGCAGTGCGCTGGCGAGACTGTCGTCGGTATGCGCGCGCGCGAAGTTCACCGGGCAGACAAATCCGCCGGCCTCTTCGTCCACAATACCCGGTGCGTCATGCGGGTAGTCTTCGAGCACCGGGCCGCTCGGCGCCTCCAGCAGGCGCAGCACCGCGATCAAAACCTGGCGCTGAAATTCCGGATCGCCGGGCGCGCCCATGGGCCGGCCGAGAATGAACGGCACCCACAATGCGCGCGGCGGCTTGATGACTTCGGTGTGTTCCCGAATCAACGAAATCTGCGCGGTCGCGAGACCTTCTTCCTCGAAGAAATGTGCGAGCGCGCCCACGGCGCACGTGCAATTGGGTCAGACCGGCGTCAGCAGCACCGCGTCAACCCCGTCCTTCTTGAGCAGTCCGGCAAGTTCCCTGGCGCGCGGTTCAAGCTGCGGTATGGGCGTGGAACCATTGAACGCATAGTGATACCCGGCAACGCTGCCAATCACCTGCTGCGCGGCAAGCTCATGCAAACGGTCAATCGGGAACACCACGTTGACATCCTGCTGGAAGCCGGTACGGTCAAAGCTGCTGGAGAGGTGACTCATCACCAGTTCGTCGGCCTTTACGCTGCCGGGAATGACCCGGTATTCCGCCGCGGTCTGGTGCGAAAATGGCTGATCAGCGTTACGATGAATGCCGGCCGAGGTGATGATGGCGACACGGCGCTCGCGCAATGGCGGACCGCTGACCCACGGTTTGCCATCGAGGGGCGACAGATCCTTGCGCTTGATCAGCATCAGATCGCGCTCCCATTCCGACAAATCACTTAATCTTGCCATGCACCGACTCCCTGTTCGAGATCGTAAACGCAACGGATTTCAAGCATGATACTGATTCCCGCCATGGCAGTGGTGCGTGGCGCGCCACGTCGCAATTATTACCCAAGAGGAGGCTATGATTGCCGCGCCTGCAAGGACCACAATATGGCGAGGCGTTTATCCATTGCATCAAACAGTTTTGCCGTATCGCCGCATGCCATGACACACTTGCCTGCAACTTCTGCTCCCTGTCCGATTCGGTGTGCGCCTGCAACTGCATACAGCCGGCCTGATTGTTAAAAGTCACTAAAGACTTCCGAGGAGAAAATCGCATGAAATCCGGTATGCAATCGAAAGCCTGTGGCTGGTCCGCGGCGCTGGCATGCATGATCATGACGGGCAGTGCGCTGGCTCAGAATTATCCGGCCAAACCGGTTCGTGTCGTCGTTACCTTCAGCGCCGGCACCTCGGGAGACACGCTGCTGCGTCTGATCAGCAGCCGCGTATCGGATGCAATCAGGCAGCAGGTGGTGGTTGACAATCGCGTAGGCGCCGGTGGACTCATCGGAGCCGTCGTGGCGAAAAGCGCCCCGGCTGACGGCTATACGTTGCTCTTTACCAACGAAGGGGTGTTGATCAATCCCTTGCTCATGCGCAAGCCGCCTTATGATCCGGTCGCTGACTTGATGCCGATCACTTTGGCGGCGACCATTCCTTTCGTGCTGGCGGCGCATCCCTCCTTGCCGGCGACCTCGGTCAAAGCATTGATCGCGCTGGCGAAGTCGCGTCCGGGCGAGATCGACTACGCCACCGGCGGCACGACCCAGCATCTGGCAATGACCATGTTTTCCACCGCGGCGGGGATCAAACTGAACCATGTCAGCTACAAGGGGACCGGTCCGGCGTTCAGCGACGTGCTGGGCGGGCAGGTTCCCATGATGTTCGCGGGTGTGGCCAATGCCGTGCCGTATGCCGGCGGCGGACGGTTGCGGTTGCTCGCGGTCAGCAGTGCCACGCGGTCGAAAGCGTTGCCCGACGTGCCGACCATGGCTGAAGCCGGAGTCCCCGGATATCACTATGCCGTGTGGCTAGGCTACTTCGCGCCCAAAGGCACGCCCCGCGATATCATCGCGCGCCAGCAAACTGAAATTGTACGTGTTGTTGGTCTTGCCGAAGTGCAGCAGGAATTCGCCAGGCTGGGGTTCGAGGCAGTGGGCAATTCTACGGAGGAATTCACCACACAAGTCAGGAACGAAAGCGCCCGCATCGCCAAGCTCATTCGGGATGCCGGAATTCCTGTCCAGTAGGGTAGACGGCAACAATGTAATTGCGGCGCAGGTGTGTGTCCGCGTTGACCGCAACTGCCTGATTGCGTTACATTTCCTGTCCTTTCTGCGGGTGACGGCGTCATGACAAAAACAGGTAAATCCTCATCAGCCGCGCCCACTTTCGAGTCCGCCCTTGCCGAACTTGAGAAAATCATCGAGGCCATGGAAGAAGGCCAGATGCCGCTGGAGCATTCGCTGGCGGCGTACAAGCGCGGCGCGGAACTGCTCAAGTTGTGCCAGACCCAACTCCAGGATGCCCAGCAGCAGGTCAAAATCCTTGAAAGCGGCGTGCTGAAAAATTTCGGCGCCGCCGAATAGTTTTTCATTTTCCGGTTTTCCATTTTGACCGTCCCTGATTTCCAGACCTGGGTCGCAGCCGGGCAACAGCGCATCGAAGCGTTCCTGCAGCAAGTGCTGCCGCAACCGGACATCGCGCCGCAGCGTCTGCATGCAGCGATGCGTTACGCCGTGCTCGGCGCCGGCAAACGGGTGCGGCCGTTGCTGGCTTATGCCGCAGGCGAGCTGTCGCAAGCCGATCCCGAGCGGGTCACGGTGGCCGGTGCCGCGGTGGAAATGATTCACGCCTATTCGCTGGTGCATGATGATCTGCCGTGCATGGATGACGACGTATTGCGCCGGGGCAAGCCGACCTGCCATGTCGAGTTTGACGAGGCGACTGCACTGCTGGTGGGTGATGCATTGCAAAGCCTGTCGTTCCAGTTGCTCGGCGAATATCGCCTTGCCGACGACGCCAAAGCGCAACTCGAAATGATCAAGCTGCTGGCGATTGCGGCCGGTTCGCGCGGCATGGCCGGCGGACAGGCGATTGATCTTGCTGCGGTCGGCAAATCACTGAGCGTGCCCGAACTTGAATTCATGCACATCCACAAGACGGGCGCATTGATCCGTGCCGCGGCAGTGCTCGGTGCGCGTTGCGGCAACGGTCTCAATGAAACGGAATTTGCGCGCATCGATACGTTCGCCAAAGCCGTCGGTCTGGCGTTTCAGGTGGTCGATGACGTGCTCGATGCCGAGGCGCCGACCGCGACATTGGGCAAAACCGCGGGTAAGGATGCCGAACAGGGCAAACCGACTTATGTCAGCGCAATGGGCATTGCACAGGCGAGAACACTGGCCGGCGAATTGCGCGAGCAGGCGTTGCAGGCGATTGCCCCTTTGGGTGACAGGGGCGCACGGCTCGCGCAATTGGCCGATTTCATCGTATTACGCAAGTTCTGAGACAATAAGGCCATGAGTGGAACCTTGACCATGGACGGGACCGGCGCGCAGGACCGGCCGCAGTACGAGTTGCTGAAATCGGTGACTTCGCCGCAGGATCTGCGATTGCTGGAGCGCAGCCAGTTGCCGGCACTGGCAGCGGAACTGCGCGCCTATCTGCTGGAGTCGGTCAGCCAGACCGGCGGCCACCTGTCGTCGAATCTCGGCACTGTTGAACTGACCATCGCGCTGCATTACGTATTCGACACGCCGCATGACCGCCTGGTGTGGGATGTCGGTCATCAGACTTACGGCCACAAGATATTGACCGGTCGTCGCGAGGCGATGAAAAGCCTGCGCATGTGGCAGGGCATTTCAGGTTTTCCGCGACGCGAGGAATCGGTTTACGACACCTTCGGCACCGCGCATTCAAGCACTTCGATCAGCGCAGCACTGGGCATGGCGGTGGCGGCGAAGCTGAAGGGTGAGCCGCGCCATGCAGTGGCGATCATCGGCGATGGTGCGATGAGCGCGGGCATGGCCTTCGAGGCGATGAACAACGCAGGCGACATGGATGTCGGCCTGCTGGTGATCCTCAACGATAACGATATGTCGATTTCGCCGCCGGTGGGGGCGTTGAACAAATATCTGGCCAAGCTGATGTCGGGCCGTTTTTATGCGGCGGCCAAGGGCCT
>JAKFUJ010000279.1 GCA_021732805.1 Betaproteobacteria bacterium
TATATGATCGCGCGCGCCGCACGCTTGAAGGGCGCGCGCATCTGCATGGACATCGTCACTGTCACTGGTACTGAAAATCTGATGATGGCGGCAGCACTGGCCGAGGGTGTGACGGTGATTGAAAACGCCGCGCGTGAGCCGGAGATCCCCGATCTTGCCGCCTGTCTGATGGCGATGGGCGCAAAAATTCACGGCGCCGGCAGCGATGTGATTACCATCGAAGGCGTCGAACGTTTGCACGGCGCGCGTTACAGCGTGATGCCGGACCGCATCGAGACCGGTACTTTCCTGGTCGCGGCGGCAGTCACCGGGGGCGACATCAGGGTAACCGGCGCGCGCCCCGATACATTGGACGTGGTGCTCGACAAGTTGCGCGAAGCCGGCGTGCACATCGAAACCGGCGAGGACTGGATCCACGTCAAGGCCAACGGCGCACTGAAAGCCGTCAATGTCCGTACTGCCCCCTATCCGGCATTTCCCACCGACATGCAGGCGCAGTTCATGGCGCTGAACAGCGTGGCCGAAGGTGCGTCGCGCATCGTCGAAACCATTTTTGAAAACCGCTTTATGCATGTGCAGGAAATGCAGCGGCTGGGCGCCGACATTGCCGTTGAAGGCAATACCGCGGTAATCCAGGGCGTCGCCGGATTGAACGGGGCGACGGTGATGGCAACGGATCTCCGCGCCTCGGCAAGCCTGGTGGTGGCTGGGCTGGCAGCACAGGGTGCGACGACGGTGGAGCGCATTTATCACCTCGATCGCGGTTACGAGCGCATCGAGGAAAAACTGTCGAAACTCGGTGCACGCATCCGCCGGGTGCAATGACCTGTAGCTAATTGTTTTTATTGATGTTTTTATGCTGATGCGCGTGCGGCAGATTTTTCTTGCGCCAAATTATGGCTTACACTAAAGTAAGGAAATAAATAACAAGAAAGGAATTTGCGATGACCATTGCCGTATTGACCAGCAAAGGACAGATCACCATCCCCAAATCCGTGCGCGAGCGGCTGAAAGTCGATGCGGGCGACCGGGTTGAATTTGTCGAAAGTGCGCAGGGTGTGTTCACGCTGGTCGCGGCAACACGCGACGTACAGGCGTTGAAAGGCCTGATTCCCAAGCCCGGGAGGCCAGTCAGTATTGACGACATGAACCGCGCTATCGCCCGAGCCGGTAGCAAGCGTTGATCGGTCTCGATACCAACGTGCTGGTCCGCTACGTGGTGCAGGATGAGCCTGCGCAATCCGCGGTCGCAACCCGGCTCATCGAAACGAAGCTGTCCCAGGACAACCCCGGGTTCGTCACCTCGGTGACGCTTTGCGAACTGGCGTGGGTGCTTGCCGACTGTTATGGCGCGGATCGTCCGAAAATCGCCGCCGTGATCGAGACACTGCTGGCCACGCGACAGATCCGGGTGGAACATGCTGATCGGGTATGGCGGGCATTGCGGGCCTGGAACGCGGTCGCCGCGGATTTCAGTGATGCGCTGATCGGCGAGATCGTCGCCGATCATGACGGGGAAAAAACGGTGACCTTTGATCGCAAGGCGGCGAAGCTGCCCGGATTCGAGTTGTTGCAGTGAAGAAAATATTGGCCGATGGAAGCGTATCGACCATGGCCCGTTTATGTTCATGCAATGATTCAAGCGCATGGCACTTCGTGCCTGAATCCGCCAATCTCGACAGGATGCCCCTTGCGCGACTACTGGCTGAGCAAACTTTTTTTTGACCTGCAGGATCCGGCGAAGGCAGCCGAGTTCCGCGCCGGCCGCGCACCGGTGCTCGACCGTTATGAACTGAAACCGGAAGTGCGTGCCGCGGTGGAGGCTGACGATGTGGCGTATCTGGCGCCGCTGGTGAACCCCTACCTGCTGCGCTTTTATTTCCTTGTCGCCGGCATGCCGGACGACGAATTCCTGCGGCGGATACGCGCCACCGGAGCAAACCATGGCTGAACTTGCAGGCATTTATGCGGCGAGCCACGGCCCGCTGCTGGTCCGCAAATGGGACAGCGTGACGCCGGCGCATCAGGCGGCGCTGACTGCGGCATTTGCCGAACTGGGGCGGCGCATCAGTGCCGCGCGGCTTGACGCACTGGTGATCATCTCGCCCGACCACTGGGTCAATTTTTTCATCGATAACCTGCCGATGATCTGCATCGGCGTCGGCGAAACCCACGGCGGCCCCAACGAGCCGTGGATGATCAAGGAATTTCCGCATCAGACGCTGCCGGGCCATCCGCAACTGGCGCGCCACATTCTTGATACTGCGTTGGAGTCGGGATTCGAACCGTCGGTATCGCAGCGGATGATTCTCGATCACGGCTTTTGCATTCCGCTGCTGAAGGCGGGCATTGCGCCGCTGCCGATCGTGCCCGTCGTATTCAATGACATCGAACCGCCGTTTCCCTCGGTGAAACGCTGTTACGCCTGGGGCGAAATGCTGGCGCGGGCGATTGCGTCCATGCCCGGCGATTTACGTGTCGGTGTTCTGGCCAGCGGCGGCTTGAGTCATTCGGTGGGTGAGGCGACCATGGGCCTGGTCGAGGAAGCATTCGACCGCGAATGTCTTGCACACTTCGAGGCGGGCCATCCAGCGGCGCTGTGCGATTTTCTGACACGGCGGCTGCCGCAGGTCGGCAACGGCGCATCGGAGATCCGCAACTGGGTGGCTGCGCACGGCGCGGCAGGCGGGCGCGGCTTTGAACTGATCAACTACAGCGCGGTGCCGGAAGTGATTGTGGGCTGCGGTTTTGCGGCGTGGAACGTCAACCCCGTCGCCGCGCGGGCTTAATACTATAAGTAATTGATTTTATTTAATATTTATGCCGTCAGATCAAGGTCTGCGGCATAGGCTTCCTGCTTGAAATGGAACGGCACCGGGCCATCGGGCAGGCCGCGGATGAATTGCTTCACAAACGGGTCATCGGATTTTTTTACATCCTCGGTGGTGCCCTGCGCCGCGACTTTTCCGTCGGCAAGAAAATAAACATAGTCGATGGCTTTCAGCGATTCCTGCGCGTCATACGACACCACGATGGAGGTCACGCCCAGCGCATCGTTCAGGTGACGGATCAGCTTGCCGACGACGTTGCAGGAAATCGGATCGAGGCCGGCGAAGGGCTCGTCGTACATGATCAGGTCGGGATCGAGTGCGATTGCGCGCGCGAGACCCACGCGCCGCACCATGCCGCCTGAACATTCGGAAGGCATCAGCCGCGCTGCACCGCGCAGGCCGACGGCATTCAGTTTCATCAACACCAGATCGTTGATCATGTCTTCGGGCAGAGCGGTTTTTTCGCGCATCTGAAACGCGATGTTTTCAAACACCGACAGGTCGGTGAACAAGCCACCCTGCTGGAACTGCATGCCCATTTTCCGCCGCAGCTGATACAGCGCGTCGCGGTCGAGCGCATGGATGTCCTGGCCGAGCACGCTGACAGTGCCGCGCGAGGGACGCAGTTGCGCGCCGATCAGCCGCAACAGCGTGGATTTGCCGCAGCCGCTGGCGCCCATGATGCCGATGACCTTGCCACGGGGAATGTCGAGATTGACGGATTTGAAAATCTCCCGCGATCCGTAAGAGTAGGCGAGGTCGCGGATTTCAACGATGTTGTCGGTGGTCATGGCTGCGGCAGGAAGCGGATGAAGGCGAAGTGTAACCTGTCATAGCTGATTTGGTGAACTGCGCGCAACCCGGATTTCGCCGGAAATACGTTACAATTCATGACTTTCCGTGCGCTTGTGCGGCGGTATTCAACCCCAGTTTGCAGTGCCAGTCAGCCACACTTTTTTAAACAGCCCATCATGATCACCATCGCCCTGTCCAAGGGCCGCATTTTTGACGAAACCGTGCCGCTGCTGAAAGCCGCGGGCATTGTCGCGCGCGAGAATCCCGAAGCTTCGCGCAAACTGATTCTGGCGACCAACCGCCGCGAAGTGCGCCTGATCATCGTGCGCGCCAGCGATGTGCCGACTTATGTGCAGTACGGTGGCGCCGACTTGGGCGTGGCCGGGAAAGACGTGCTGGATGAACACGGCAGTGCGGGTCTGTATCAGCCGCTGGACCTGAAAATTGCCAAGTGCCGGATGATGGTTGCCGTGCGCAAAGACTTTGATTACGTCGGCGCAGTGCGCCAGGGTGCGCGGCTGAAAGTGGCGACCAAATATGTGCAGACCGCACGCGAACACTTCGCGAAGAAAGGCATGCACGTCGACCTGATCAAGCTTTATGGTTCGATGGAACTGGCGCCGCTGACCGGGCTGGCTGATGCCATCGTCGATCTGGTCAGCACGGGAGGCACGCTGAAAGCCAACAATCTGGTGGCGGTCGAGGAGATCGCGCCGGTCAGTTCGCGCCTGATCGTCAATCAGGCCGCACTGAAACTGAAGCGCGCGCAGATCCAGCCGCTGATCGATGCGTTTGCCCGTGCGGTGGGGTGAACATGCGCCATCTTGTTACCAGTCGGCCCGATTTTGACGCGCAGCTTGCGGAGCTGCTGGCGTTTGAATCCGCGCAGGATCCGCAGGTGGATGCCACGGTTGCGGCGATCCTTGCGGATGTAAAAGCAAGTGGTGATGTCGCGGTGCTGGAATACACCTTGCGCTTTGATGGCGTCACGGCAGGCACGCTCGCCGAACTGGAAATTCCCCAATCCGAATTACAGGCCGCGCTGCAGCGCATCCCTGCTGCGCGGCGCGAGGCACTGCAAGCGGCAGCGGCGCGTGTGCGCGATTATCACGAACGGCAGCGCGCGCAATCCTGGGGTTACACCGATGCTGACGGCAACGAACTCGGGCAGCAGATTACTGCGCTCGACCGCGCCGGACTGTATGTGCCCGGTGGCAAGGCGGCGTATCCGTCGTCGGTGATCATGAATGCGGTGCCGGCGAAAGTGGCAGGTGTTGTGGAAATCATCATGACGGTGCCGACGCCGCGTGGCGAAAAAAACGATCTGGTGCTGGCCGCAGCGGCAATCTGCGGGGTTGATCGTGTATTCACCATCGGTGGTGCGCAGGCGGTGGCAGCGCTGGCC
>JAKFUJ010000313.1 GCA_021732805.1 Betaproteobacteria bacterium
CTATGCGCTCACGCGCATTCAGTTGCCCGGCCTTGCGCCGCTGCGCAAGCTTCGCCGCGCCGCCCATGCCTTTCGCCTGCGCCATGCGGGTCTTGTGTTCAAGAATCTGCCGTTCGAATTTCATGGGTGTTTTCCCTCGAAAGCAACGGCGGGAATGCGCGGAACCAAAATTCCAATCATGATGATCAATCCCGTGATGAGTCACCTTCATTATGGGAACAGCCGGCGGCGGAAACTGCCATGTGGCTGACAATCTTCAGCTTTCCGTCCAAAGCGATAGAATCCGTGAAAGCCCTTTTATTTGCTGCGAAGCACCACACAGGCTGATGACCAATACCGATTTTCTTGGCCAGCTCGACACTGATCGCAGAGCAGAATTTCTTGCGCTGGGAACCCCGTTTCGATTGCGCAAGGGCCAATTTGTGTTTCGCATCGGCGATGCCGGAGATGCGGTTTTCGCGCTGCTCTCCGGGCGCATCAAGACCTGCAAGATTTCACCCGGCGGCCGCGAGGTCATCCTGTGGTTCGGCTTTCCCGGAGAGGTGTTCGGCATGGTCGACACGCCGCACCACAAAGGCCGGATGGTTCACATCCAGACCTGCGAGCAGGCGGAACTGGTCAAAATCGAAGGCGCGCATTTTCGCCGGTTTCTGGCGCTGCATGCCGACGTCGCGCAAACGTGCATACGCGTCATGGCGTCCAGGCTGGGAATGCTCGCAAACCGTCTGGTTTATCTGATGGCCGATGATGCGGAAGCGCGTATCGCCAAGCTGCTGGTTGACCTCGCCAATCGTTATCATGATCCGAAAGACGGCGTGGAACACCCGATAGGACTCACCCATCAGGAAATCGCCGATATCACCGGGGTGCAGCGCCAGACCGCGACCCGCATACTCGGAAAGTTCACGCAACGTGGTGCGCTGGTCATGCACTATCGAAAAATCCTGATCAAAGACCGTGAATTGCTCACACGTTATGCAGCACGACCTGTTTGATTCGCCATCAATTAACGCACGCCGAACTGACACGTTAACGGATATCTCCATATGAAAAATCTGAATGTGTGGGCCTGTGGTTGCTGTCATATCCACAGCGATCTGCGGCACGGCCGCCGCAGCCTCGGCGAAGCCATCGCGCAAAGCGAAAACGGCGGCGCCGAGGGCGGCGAAGCCTTCGACTGGGATCTGATGCTGAATCTGGGTGACTTATCCGGCACCCAGGGGCCGCCGCAGGATGAAGACGGTCCGCCGGTGGTGGAGCAATTGATGGCCGGCGAACAACATCGCATCGAACAGATTTATTGCCTGCCGGGCAATCACGATGCCAGCGGGCCGAAAGAAGAAACACAATGGTGGTTCAGGAAATGGATCGATCCGCTCGGCGCCAATCCCGGATTCTCCGGCATCCATGCCGAGCGCAGACCCTACGCAATCAGCGGAACCTGGGAGCGTTATTCATTCGTTGCCGGCAACGTGCTGTTTTTGATGATCGGCGACCGCAACGACGGCGGTCCGCCAAAGGGGCGCGGCGAACACGGCGGATATCCGGCAGGCGCCATCACCGCCGCCACCTTTGACTGGTGGCGACAACTGGTTGAAACCCATCAGGACAAGATCATCGTCACCTGCGCCCATCACATGCTGCGCGACACCACCACCGCCAGCGGACGGTGGGAGGGCGTCAACGGCAACTATCACCATCCGTATGAAGATGCCGAAGGCGCGTCATATCTGTACTGGGTGGGAGACGATCAGGACACCAGCGCGTTTCACGACTACTTCGCTGCCCATCCCCGCGCCATCGACCTGTGGCTGGGCAGTCACACCCACGCCCATCCGGACGACCGCTTCGGCCGCAAGGAAATGGTCGAACAGCGCTGGGGCATTACTTTCGCCAATGTCGGCGCGATGACCCGTTATCATGGACGTGAAAGCCGGCGCTGGTGGCCGAGCAGCCGGCTGCTGACCTTCGAGCCCGGCGGCAACGAAGCGAAGTTTCAGTGTTATCTGCATACCAGTCACTATGCCCGGCAAGGCTGGTATCCACCGGCGGAGAGACTCATCCCCCTGCGCCACCCGTTTATCGATGCGGGTTGATACGCCCCCTCATCCTGCGTCAGCAGCGCTGGGTGGCTGCTGTTTGATGTTCAGTTGGCGCAGCACACGTAGGGTGGGCAAAGCGTAGCGTGCCCACGCAGACCATTGAGAGAGTAAACAGGTGGGCACGCTACGCTTTGCCCACCCTACCTGAATCGCCAGTCGAGCAATTTCCCTGTCACCCGAACGCCTACTGCACCTTGACGTTCGCATCGCGGATGACCTTGCTCCACTTCTGGGCTTCGAGGCGTGTGTGCGCGAGAAACTCTTCCGGTGTGTTGCCGACCGGCTCGATGCCGTCGCGCAGCAGACGATCGCGGATGTCGGGTACTTTCAGAACTTTCACGATTTCCGTGTGCAGACGATCAATGATGGGTCGCGGTGTACCACCGGGCGCGCATACGCCGGACCACGATATCGCCTCGAAACCCGGCAGGCCCTGCTCTGCGACCGTCGGAATGTCCTGCATTGTCGAAAACCGCCGGCTGGTGGTGATGCCGAGTACTTTCAGCTTGCCTGCCTGCACATGCGGCATCGAGGACACCGGCTGATCGAACATCAGCACCACCTGTCCCGCAAGCAGGTCGACCATCGCGTTGCCGGTGCCCTTGTACGGCACGTGTACCAGATCGATCTTCGCTGCATTCTTGAAATACTCAGCCGACAGATGCGATGCAGTGCCGATACCGGAGGAAGCGAAGTTGATCTGTCCCGGCCGCGCCTTGGCAAGCGCGATGAATTCCCTGACGTTTTTCGCCGGCAGCGACGGATGCAGCACGATGATATAGGGCAGCGATCCGGTCTGCGTCACCGGCACAAGATCCTTCTCGTAGTTGTAGCCCAGTTTGGAATACAGAAACGGCATGATCGCGAACACACCGGTCGTACACGCAAAAATGGTGTGGCCGTCGGGCGGGGCTTTGGCAGTCAATTCGGCAGCAATGGCGCTGCCTGCGCCGGGCCGGTTGTCGACCGCCACCTGCTGACCGATGTTCTTGCTCATTTCCTGCGCGATCATGCGCGCGACGATGTCGGTCGAGCCGCCCGGCGCGAAGCCCACCAGGAAGCGTATCGTTTTGCCCGGATAATTCTGCGCCGACGCGACACCGGCAGTCGCAACCAGCAATAAACCCGCCAACAGGAAACGCGGCAGCTTGTTCATGAAATCCCCCTGAAATGAAGTGCGGAATAACGCAGGATCATATTCCCATAATCCGCAGAATTCATCCTGACGGCATTGCAGGATCTCTTGCAGACCGCGGCCTCTGATCGCCTGTATTCCCGGCCAGCACTTCCGCCACATGCAGTACTTGCGTCTTCGCATCTCCGCGCCGGCGCAGGCGTCCTTCAATATTCAGCATGCAGCCGAGGTCACCAAGCACCACGGCATCGGCGCCGCTGGCTGCAATGTTTTCACATTTGCGTTCGGCAATATGCGAAGAAATGTCACCGAACTTGACGGCGAATGTGCCGCCGAATCCGCAGCACTGTTCGCATTCATTCATCTCGCGCAGTTCAGCGCCATCAACCAGCGCCAGCAGCGTGCGCGGTTGCTGCTTGATGCCGAGTTCGCGCAGTCCCGCGCAGGAGTCATGATAAGTAATTGATTTTATTGATGATTTTGACTTGTGCGTATAGTGCGCGATATTCACCAGAAAGTCGGTGAGTTCGTAGCTGCGCTCCGCCAACGCACTGAGTGCAGCGCGCTCCGCTTGCGGTACGTCGTTCAGCAGATCGGGATAGTGGGTGCGCATCATGCCGGCGCAGGAACCCGACGGCACGACCACGTATTCACAATCGGCAAATTCGCGCGCGGTTTTGCGCGCCAGCGCGACGGCTGATGCGCGATCCCCGGAGTTGTAGCCGGGTTGTCCGCAGCAAGTTTGTGCTTCCGGCACGACGACTTCGCAACCGGCAGCCTGCAGCAGTTCCAATGCCGCAAAGCCGATGCGCGGCCGCATCAGATCAACGAGGCAGGTGACGAACAGCCCGACACGCATCGCCATCAGCGGTACAAGCCCTGCTTTGCCAGCCAATCCTGGATCAACCCTGCGACCTGGTCGCTGTTGCGATCCATCATGATCATGTGCGAGTTGCCCTTGATGCCGGCCTTGGGCAAATCGATCACCTCGTACTTCGCGCCGTACTTCCCGGCTTCGGCCAGAAAACTCACGCCATTGGCGCGGATTTTCGGCCAGCGTGCATCGCCTTCGATGTAATCGCCGTAGATCGCCAGCATCGGCACATTTTTCAGTTTTTCGACCTGCTTGCGGTCGCCGATGCCCGCGGGCTCGACCAGCACCAGCGCCTTGACCTTGTCCGGCCGCGCCTGCGCCACCTTGAAACCGAAACTGCCCGCCTGCGAATGCACCAGCACCACACAGGGACAAACCCTGTCGACGAGTTCGGTGTAGGCGGCAATGGTCGCGTCGTCCGTCGTCGTCCAGCGCGGCACGCCCTGCTTGGTGAAATTATCGTAACCCTCTTTCGGAAACAGGCTGCCCGGCATCAATTTCATCTTCTCCGGATCCTTGTTGTAGGAACCGGCGCCCTGGCCGATGCGAAAACGTTCAAAGGGATTTTCCTTGGTCAGGAACACCGGCTCGCTCTTGAACACATCGGGATACATCGCCCAGCCGGCACGTCCGCGCTCGACGGCATCGGAGTTGTAAACGGCCCAGTTGCGCTTGAGGAAATAATTGAGCCAGCCCTCGCGCCCGTCGGGTGTCGTCTCGTAAGTGACGCCCGACAATCCGCCGCCGTGCCACATCAGCAGCGGCAGCGCACCGCGCTTGTTTTGCGGAATGAAATACTGCACGTACATCTGCTCGACCTGGTAGACGCCGTTGGGATCAACCTTGGCCGGCACACCGCCCGGCGTGAACACGATCTCCTTGATCGGCTAGCCACTGATCACC
>JAKFUJ010000188.1 GCA_021732805.1 Betaproteobacteria bacterium
ACACGCTTTGCAGCAGCAATCAACGCTGCCGGTGCTGCGGGCGCTGGGCGAACGCCAGTGCATTACCACAGCGGCGGCAACTGAATTGCGGGCCGCTTATCTGTTCCTGCGCAAGCTGGAGCATAGACTGCAATACCGAGACGACCAGCAGACCCAGACACTGCCCGTTGACCCGGCGACGCGCGCCCTGCTCGCTGAAGCCATGGGGTACGGCGATGAAACCGGATTCGACGCGGCGCTGAACCAACACCGCTCAGCGGTTTCCACACATTTTGAAACCATATTCGGCGAAGCCGGCGATGATGAACATCCGTTATGCAGCCTGTGGCATAAGCGGTCCGATAGCATCGAAGAAGACAGTGACAAAGCCGCCATTGAACAACTGCAGACAATCGGCTTTGCGCAGGCGCCGGAGTTGTGCCGGCGTCTGTCGTTGTTTCGCAACGGCAGCCGCTACCGGCAGATGCCGGCTGCCAGCCAGCGCCGGCTCGACCGGCTCGTCCCCGCTGCCATCGCTGCTGCGGCCACACGCAGCAACCCCGATGCCACGGCCGAAAGACTGCTCGCACTGTTTGAAAGCATCAGCCGGCGCGAAGCCTATCTTGCGCTATTGCACGAATACCCGCATGCCCTGGATCGTGTCGCCGACCTGATGAGCGCCAGTCCGTGGGTGGCGCAGCACATCACCCGGCACCCGCTGCTGCTGGATGAACTGCTGGACGCGCGCGGCCTGCTTGCCGCGCCGGACTGGACAGCGCTGCACACGACACTGCGCTCGGAACTGAACGCCGCCGGGGGCGACATCGAACGCCAGATGGATTTATTGCGGCACTTCAAAAACACCCGGACCCTGCATTGCATCGCGCGCGATCTCGCCGGTACGCTGCCCCTGGAAACCCTCAGCGACCTGCTCTCGGACCTCGCCTGCGTCATTCTCGAAGAAGTGCTGCGGCTGGCCTGGCTCGGGCTGCGCCAGCGGCACTGCGAATCGCCGCGCTTCGCCATCGTCGGCTACGGAAAACTCGGCGGCAAGGAACTGGGGTACGCATCCGACCTCGACATCGTGTTCGTCTACGACGATGCCTCACCCGAGGCCACAGAAAATTATGCGCGACTGGCGCAACGCATCAATTACTGGCTGACCAGCACTACAGCGGCGGGTGTGCTTTATGAAACCGACCTCCGATTGCGCCCCGACGGCGCCGGCGGCCTGCTGGTGACATCGCTGGAAAACATGCGCGACTACCAGTTGCAGCACGCCTGGTTATGGGAGCATCAGGCGTTGACAAGAGCACGCAGTGTCGCCGGCGATGCTGCAATCGGCCAGGCATTCGAGGAACTGCGGATCTGCGTATTGCGTGAGCAGCGAAATGCCGGTGAACTTCGTGACGGCATCCTCGGCATGCGTCGCAAAATGCTCGATGCGCACCCCAACACCAGCAAGCTGTTTGACTTGAAGCACGATCCGGGCGGCATCATCGATGTCGAGTTCATGGTGCAATATCTGGTGCTTGGCCACGCGCAAGGTCATGCCGCGCTGACCGCCAACGCCGGCAATCTGGCGCTGCTTAAAACCGCCGCCGGGCTGCAACTGATCGCGTCCGGTTCGGCCGAGGCGGTACGTTCCGCCTACCGCCAGTTCCGGGAACTGCAGCATCAACTGCGTCTTGCCGGGGAGAAATACGCGCGCGTGGAACCGCACAGGGTGACCGCCTCGGTCATCGCCGTGCGTGAATTGTGGAAATCGCTGTTGGGAGATGCGGTCGGTTCCGCAGGGATCGAGACCGGCCTTCCGCCTAAACGGTGACATCCCGCAGGTGCGGCGCCAAATCAATCAGGCGATAGACCTCGATATTGCCCTTGCCCTTGCCGACAATGGTGATCGGCCCCTCGAATTCGAACTGGGTCTTGGAGCGCCGGTAGGTCATTGAGTCGACCAGTGTCACACCGGCTCCCGCCTCACCGGTCACCCGACTCGCGGTATTCACGGTGTCACCCCACAGGTCGTAGATGAACTTGCGGGTGCCGATGACGCCGGCGACCACCGGACCGGAGCAGATGCCGACATGAATGCCGAGATTCATGCCCTTTTTCACCGACAATTCGTCCATGTATTTGCACATGTCCAGCGCCAGCCGCAACATTGCTGAAGTATAGTCGGGCGCATCGACCGCGAAATTGACACCGTCATGTTCGATCAGGCCGCCGGCAACCATGTAGGCATCGCCGATGGTCTTGATTTTCTCGAGACGGTGAAGTTCGGCCATGGCGTCGAATTTCGAGAACACCTCGTTCAGCAGTTCGACCACCGCCTTGGGCGGCACCTCTTCGGCCAGGCGGGTAAAGTCGATGATGTCGGCAAACATCACGGTGACATCGGCAAAACCGTCGGCGATGATGCCCTGCTGATCCTTCAACCGCCGCGCGATCGGCGCCGGCAGGATGTTGAGCAACAGCGATTCCGACTTCTCCTGCTCGATCTGCAACAACCGGTTCTGGTTGTTGACATCGTCGGCAAGCTTGTCGCGCTGGCGCACGAAAAAGCTGATCAGCAAGTACATGATCGACGACATCGCGGCAAAGTTCAGCGTGAAAAACACCGCGATGCTCTGCATGTTGACCCCGGATGCCGTACCGAACGTCAGCCAGTAATCGAAAAAACCGGAAATGACGGTCAATACGATGTATGCGGCGAACCACGGCAGCGACTGGCGCGCACCCTGGAAAATCATCACTCCCACCGGCGCCAGCAGGGCCCAGAGTGCGACGCCCGAAGAACTGACGTAACTGCCGATGCTCCACTGCATGATGAACGGCATGAACAGGAACAGGCTGACCTGCAGCGTGCGGAACACCGCAAAGTTCAACGTGTAGATGTAGTAGGCCAGAGACACCGCCGAGACGGCGAGGTAACTCAAAGGCACTGTCGAGGAAAACTTGATGCCCATGGCCCAGTACAGCGCGAGCCACAGCACCGACCCGAATCCCATCAGGCCGCAGGAAAAAATCAACAGCGTCTTGTTGAGTTTTTCCTGTTCGCTGTCCTGCTCGGTGATGACGCGGTTACTCAGTCCGTTGAGCCACTCGCGTGCGCGTGCCAGCATTGTTTCTCCCGATCGGATCCGCCGTTGGCCGGCTGGAGCCGCCCCTTTTTTTTCAGCAATCTCCTATTCTAGCCGTTAACCGGAACCACGGGCATGGTTGCCGTCCTGACGGCAAATTTTCTGCGACGATATCGGCAGTCCCGTTCAAATCAGCTAAAATATTCTGTCTTGGTGCAGGCAGCGCGGCAAAACGCCGCCCTGCCTGATTACCCTTCTGCATTGTTGAAAGAATTCTGGAGAACATTGGCATGTCCATGGCGGAACGCGACGGGCAAATCTGGTATGACGGGAAACTGGTGCCCTGGCGCGATGCAACCACCCACGTCCTGACCCATTCACTGCACTACGGACTTGCCGTGTTCGAAGGCGTCCGTGCCTACAACACCGACATCGGCACTGCCATTTTCCGGCTGCAGGAACACACCGAGCGGCTGTTCAACTCGGCGCACATCTACATGATGAAAATCCCGTATTCCCGGGAAGTGCTGATGGAGGCGCAGAAGGAGGTCGTGCGCGTCAACAAGCTTGAATCCTGCTATATCCGGCCGATTGCGTTTTACGGCTCGGAAAAAATGGGGGTGTCACCCAAGGGCGCCAGCGTGCATGTCGCCATCGCCGCCTGGCCGTGGGGCGCTTATCTTGGTACCGAAGCGCTGGAAAAGGGCATCCGCGTCAAGACCTCGTCCCACGCCCGGCATCATGTCAATGTATCGATGTGCCGCGCCAAATATTCGGGCACCTACGCCAACTCGATCCTCGCCAACCTCGAAGCCACCGAACACGGTTACGACGAGGGCCTGCTGCTGGATGTCGACGGTTTTGTCGCCGAAGGCTCCGGCGAAAACCTGTTCATGGTCAAGAACGGCAAGCTTTATGAGCCTGAACTGACCAGTTCCCTGATCGGCATCACCCGCGACGCCATCATCACGCTGGCTGAGGAAATGGGCTACACCGTGGCTGCCAAACGCATCACCCGCGACGACCTCTATATCGCCGACGAAGCCTTCTTCACCGGCACCGCCGCCGAAGTCACGCCGATCCGCGAACTGGACGGCCGGGTGATCGGCGACGGCAAACGCGGCCCGATCACTGCCCGGTTGCAGAAAAAGTTTTTCGAATGCGTCAATGCCAAGGCGCCGGAGCACCGCGACTGGCTGTCGCCGGTCGCCGCCTGAGGACCTCATGAACCAGCCTGCCGAAAACAAATTGCGCTTGATCGACGTCACCGCAGCCGATCTGCCGCTGCACTGCCCGATGCCGGCGATGCTGCTGTGGAACGCGCATCCTCGTGTCTACCTGCCAATTGAAAAAACCGGTGATGCACTGTGCCCGTATTGCGGCACCCGCTACACGCTGCAGGGCGGCGCAACCGGCGGACATCACTGAGCAATGGGCGCGGGGCAACGGCTGACGTTGCGCACGCGCCCTCACCGGTGAACATCCTCGTCGTCGGCCCCTCCTGGGTCGGCGACACCATCATCTCGCAATCGCTGCTGAAGCTGCTGAAACGGCAGCATCCCGATGCCGCAATCGATTACCTGGCGCCACCGTGGACCCTGCCGCTGCTGGCACGGATGCCGGAGGTTCGCCGCGGCATCCTCAATCCTTTCGGCCATGGCGCACTCCGCCTGGGCGCCCGCAGTGCACTCGGCAAAACGCTGCGCACTCAAGATTATGACCACGCGCTGGTGCTGCCGAATTCATGGAAATCGGCGCTGATCCCGTGGGTGGCACGCATCCCGCACCGCACCGGTTTTCGCGGCTAAGCGCGCTGGGGTTTGCTCAACGACATGCGTCGGCTTGATGCCGATGCGTTGCCGCAGATGGTGCAGCGATTTGCCGCACTGGCTTTTCCGGAAGGCGCCATGCTGCCGTCACCACTGCCGCAGCCG
>JAKFUJ010000073.1 GCA_021732805.1 Betaproteobacteria bacterium
GCTGGCCGGCGTCGGCGGCGAAGCGGTGCGCATCATTTCGCAACTGGCAGTCTTCGGCGGCGCGCTGTGTTACGCGCTGCAGAGCGTGCTGACGCGGCTGATCGTCAAGGGCGATGTCATGGTTGCGGCTGCTGGAACGCTGCTGATGGCCTCCATCATCGTGGTGCCGGTGACGCTGTGGCTGGAGCCGCCGTGGCAGCTCGCTGCATCCGGCGGCTCGGTTGCTGCGGTGCTGTGGCTCGGGTTCGGACCGACCGCCATCGCGACGATCCTTTATTTCATGCTGATCCGTTCAGCCGGCCCGACCTTCATGTCGCTGGTGAATTACCTGAGTCCCGGCGTCGCGGTCATGCTTGGTTTGCTGGTGCTGGGTGAGACACCGCGCGTCACCGCCTATTTTGGCCTGGCGCTGATTCTGGCCGGACTGGCCATCAGCCAGTCGCGCCGCCAGCGCGCTACTTGAAAAGCGCGATTTCCCCCTCATCTCTGTTGCAAGCCGTTGTTTTTATTGACCTTTATCGAAATTTATCGATAAGAATCAACGGCTTACGCTAAAGGAACCCGCCATGCGCATTGTCTACAACAGTGAACAGTATTACGTCGCCGAATATCCCGGCCAGCAAGGCCTCGAGCTGGTGGACAAGCGCTCGTCGCGCGGCACCTATTTCCAGGGCGATGTCGCGGAAAAATTCGCCAATGCGCTGAATGCCGCGGTTGTTGATGATGCATCCACGGAAAGCGTCGATGAATTCCTCGGCAATTTCAACGTATTGCTGAACGTGCCGGTGGTTTATCACTGACAAACGACGACCCTGAATGTCATTGCGGCCGGGCGCTTACCTCGCCATGAATCCTGCCGACACCGGGAGGTTTCTACTATGGCTGATGGGGGAGGTACACCATATGCATCATCCGCCTTCCAAGTTATCATTCAATGGAGCCTAAAAATTAGGGGTGTTCCATGCATAGCAAGCTTCTGCGGTTGATCGCAATTTTCGTCTTTGTGACGATCGGACAGACAAGCTATGCCGCCGATTCATTTCAAGGCACGGTGTGGTCCCTGACCTACAGCGGATCGCCGCTGGCTGATGCAGATCCTTTGCACGAAACGTATCAAATCACACTGAACGTCAATACCAGTGGTTACACGGGTGGCGGATCTTTCATTGACCAGGTCGCCGTTAAAGTCAGCAGTTCGCTGTTCGGCGCTTCTTTGGTTGGCGCACCTGGCGGCGCCGCAAACTGGGCGCTGCAGGCTGGCGGTATCAGCGCTGGCGGCTGCAGCGGGGCGGGCAGCGGTTTTGAATGTGCGGATGGATTGATCCTGTCGGGTAATACCGCAGTCCCCGGCGGCACCTATTCATGGATTTTCAATCTGACGATGAACAACGGTGCATTGTTTACGACGCCGTTGAGCTCTTCAGTCAAGGGCCGCTTTGTGGATCTCAGTGGCAACAAGATCGGCGCTCTGGTGTCGGAGAATGTTTCTCTGACGGTCACCCCCGTTCCCGAGCCGGAAATTTACGCGATGATGGGACTTGGACTCGGCTTAATCGGTTGGGCCAGCCGCAGGAAGAAATTGCAGAAAACAGCTTAAGCTGCGGTACTGCTCACACAACCCCGCCGCGGCGGGGTTTATTTTTTGATATCAGCTTTAACTGAGCTTCGACCAACCCGGTTCATCGCGATCCAGCAGGCGTTTCAGCGCGATGAAATGCAGCCTGGCTTGCGTGTCGTCGGTCATCTGCGACGCGGTGGTGCGGGCAATCGCTTCCGGCACCAGTTTCAGCGGCTTGCCGGTGCCCATGGCCAAGACCTGCAGCATGCAGGCGCGTTCGAGGTAATACAGATCATCGAATGCAACATCGATTGCCGGACCGGTGACGATGATGCCGTGATTGGCGAGGAACAGCACGTCGGCGTTTTTTAATCCGGCGACGATGCGTTCGCCCTCGGCGTGATCGAGCGCGAGCCCGTTGTAGTTTTCGTCATACGCAGTGCGCCCGTAAAACTTCAGCGCGACCTGGCTTGCCGGTTCGACACGGCCGCCGCGCACCACTGTCAGCGATGTGGCGAAGGGCATATGCGTGTGCAGCACGCATTTGGCATCAGGCTTGCTGCGATGCGCCGCGCCGTGAATGAAAAACGCCGTCGGTTCGACTTCATGTTTGCCGGCGACCTTGTTGCCCTGCGCATCGACAGTGACCAGATCGGCCGGCGTGACTTCCGACCAGTGCAATCCCTGCGGATTGATCAGGAAGTGTCCGGGACGATCGGGCGCTTCGGCGCTGAAGTGATTGCAGATGCCTTCACCCAGTCCCATGCGGGATGCGCTGCGCAGCGCGGCGGCGAGGTCGATGCGGGCCTGCTGTTCGGGGTTCGTGTCGCGCATGATTTATTCGAGACGGATATTGCCGGCTTTGGCGACCCTGGTCCATTTGGCGATCTCGGCCTTGAGAAAAGCCGAGAATTCATCGGGCGTATTCGCTGACACCAGCGCGCCGCGTTTGAGCATCAGATCGCGCATCGCCGGTGTTTTCAGTTCGGTGACCAGGATGGTGTTGACGCGGCGGATGATGTCCGCCGGCGTGCCTGCCGGCGCGCCCACCCCCTGCCACGAACCGCCGTCGAAACCTTTGACGCCGCCTTCTTCCACGGTTTGCAGATCGGGCATCGGCGGGAAACGTTCTTTGGACGACACCGCAATCGCGCGCAGCCGGCCGGCCTCCACCTGCGGCAGTACGCCAATGGCGGTATTAAAAGCCAGTTGCACCTGGCCGGAAATCTGATCCAGCACCGCCGGCGCCTGGCCTTTGTACGGCACATGCACCATCTTCGCGCCGGTCATGAACTTGAACATTTCCATCAGCATGTGCGGGCTGCTGCCGTTGCCGGTGGAAGCGTAGGTCAAAGCGTCCGGTTTGGCTTTGGCGATGTTCAGCAGTTCTTTCACGTTTTTTGCCGGCAGCGCAGGATGCACCGTCAGCAGGCTGGGCAGGCTGGCCATCAGCGTGATCGTTGCCAGATCCTTGACAGGATCGTAGGACATTTTTTTGTAAACCGCCGGAGAAACACCTTGCGCCGCGGTGATCATGCAAAGCGTGTAACCGTCCGCGGGCGCTTTCGCGCACAGATCGGCGCCGATATTGCCGCCGGCGCCGGCGCGGTTATCCGGAATGAACTGCTGGCCCGTGGCCTTGCCCAGCATGTCGGTGGCCATGCGTCCCATGATGTAAGTCGGGCCACCCGGCGGAAACGGGATGATGAAACGCACCGGCTTGACCGGATATTGCTGTGCGATAGCGGTCAGCGGACACAGCGCAAGCAGCAGTGCAGCGATGTATTGCAGCGGATGTTTGTTCATGACTTCTCCTCCTGGCGATGATGGTTATTGATTTTTCGGATTTTATTATGCCGCAGGTGCGGCGGATGTGGTCAGCGGAATGATGTCCGGCCGCTTTTTGCCGCCGAGCAGGAACCGGTTGAGGATTTTGTAGGTGTCGAGGTCGAACAGCGGCTGCGCAGTGTGGTCCTGCAGTTCATGCAGTTCAGCTTCGCTGCGCACGGTGCCGAGATGGCACCACTGGTCGAGTACATGCAGTTCGCTGCGTTCGCCGTCGGCGGCGGTTTCGCGTACGGCGATGCGTCCCGGGAACGGCCATGCACGTATCCGCAGTTTGGCAAACGCCGCGGCCAGGCGCAGCGCGTGAGCGGCCGGTGTTTCCCTGCCGGCGCATACGCCGCGACAGCGTTTGATCTGCCACGCAAAACACGGCCCTTCGCGTTTTTCCAGCCCCAGCAGCTTGTGGCACAACTCGTGTTCGGCGGCGAGTTCGCGCAGGGTTTCAATTGCGGTGCGCCGCGAGCGGAACAGGCCGTAAAGGTCACGGAAATCACTACCGGCCAGATCGCGGGCCGACACCAAGTGCGGTGCAGTGGTGTGTGCACGGGAGTCCCAGTGCCAGGCGCAGAGTTCGCCGGCGCGCCGCAACAGCCGGTTGTGAACGGGCGCCAGTTGCTTGACCAGCCGTGCTTCTTCGATCAACGCGCCAAGTTCACCGGCAGTTTCGATCCAGTCCATGCGTTTGACTTCGGCGGCGATGCGCATGTCCTTGGCTACGCGATGGTCGCCGGAAAAATGCGACATCACGCGGGTGCGCAGGCTGATGCTTTTGCCGACATACAGCGGCACATCCCGGTCGCCGTAAAACAGGTAGACGCCGGGGCCTTCGGGAATGTTGTCGAACACCGTATCGGGCAGTCCCGCCGGCACCGTCGTCGTTTTCAGCAGCTTCGCCGTGGCTTCGAACACCGCTGGTTCGCCGGGAACATCGCGCCATTGTTGAGCGAGTTGCCACAGCACGCGGGCGTCGCCCAGTGCGCGATGCCGCGCATCGCATTCGATGTTATGGCGGCTGATCAGGGTATCGAGATTGTGCCTGGAGTGCTGCGGAAACAGTTTGCGCGATAGTTTTACAGTACACAGCACCGGCGCCGAGAAGAATTTGTCCAGCCTGCGGAATTCATTTTTGAGGAAAGCGTAATCAAAGCGCGCGTTATGGGCGACCAATACCCGTCCGTCCAGCGCTTCGTAGAGTTCGCGGGCGATTTCATCGAAGCGCGGTGCGGTTGCGACCATGTCATTGGTGATGCCGGTCAGCGTCTGGATCATCGGCGGAATGCTTGTTCCGGGATTCACCAGTGTTGACCATTCGCGGACAAAATGTCCGTGATCGACTTCGATCAGCCCGACTTCGGTGATGCGGTCGTAAGTGGCGGTCGAGCCGGTGGTTTCAAGGTCGAGAAAAATCAGATGCCGGTCGAACATCGGCTGTGTTATCCCATCGTGATGTTTGCAGATTTTATCCCGGCACCGGCATTGGTGCTTCCATCGTGCCGACAGTCGATGCTAACCTAGCCGGTATGGATTTGTCGTGCAACCGCGGTATCTGAAAAATCAGGGAATTTCCCA
>JAKFUJ010000118.1 GCA_021732805.1 Betaproteobacteria bacterium
TAATTGATTTAATTTATTTTTACATGAAGACATTGACATGAAAGTCGATCTCCACAGCCATTCCACCTGTTCCGACGGTCTGCTCGGTCCCGGTGAACTGGTGGAGCGTGCGGTGCTGCGCGGCGTCGACATGCTGGCATTGACCGATCACGATGAAATCTCCGGACTTGCCCCGGCACGATCAGCCGCCGCGCAATGGGGCTTGCGCCTGATCGACGGTGTTGAAATATCCGTGCAATGGGAAGACACGACGCTGCATATCGTTGGCTTGAACATCAATCCTGACCACGCACCCCTGGTGGAAGGGTTGGCCGCGATTCGTGCCGGACGGGAACAGCGGGCTCAACGTATGGCGGAGAGTCTGGCTGCTGCCGGTATTTCCGGGAGCCTCGAAGGCGCCCGGCGTTACGCCAAAAATCCGGAGCTGGTCAGTCGCTCACACTTCGCCCGTTATTTGGTGGAAACCGGGCACGCACGCGATACCAATGCCGTCTTTCGTGCTTACCTGACACCGGGCAAACCGGGGTATGTGCCGCATCAGTGGGCGGCACTTGCGGACGCCATGCAATGGATCAAGGGCAGCGGCGGGTTGGCGGTACTGGCGCATCCTGGACGTTACCCGCTGAACCAGCAGCAATGCGAACGTTTGCTCAAAGAATTTGTTGAACTGGGCGGTGCAGCAGTGGAGGTGGTCACCGGTTCGCACACACCGGAAGAATTTATCATCTGGGCGCGTTATGCCAAACGTTATGGCCTGCGCGCATCCGCGGGGTCGGATTTTCACGGCCCCGGCGAAGGTTACCGCGATATCGGCAATGTGCCGGTGTTGCCCGCAGGCTGCGTTCCAGTCTGGTCGTCCTTCTAGTCGCCCGGGATCGGCGAACTGATCATCTGCCGTGTCGCAGTTTTTTTCCATTCATCCGGATAACCCGCAGCCGCGCCTGATCAAACGCGCCGCTGAAATCATCCGTGGCGGCGGCATCATCGTCTATCCGACGGACTCCTGTTATGCGCTGGGTTGCCACATCGGCGACAAGTCGGCGATGGAGCGCATCCGTACCATTCGCGGCATTGATGCACGCCACCATTTCGCGCTGGTCTGCCGTGATTTGTCGGAGCTGGCGAATTACGCGCGCGTCGATAACCGGCAATTTCGTCTGCTGAAGGCGGCGACACCGGGCAGTTATGTATTCATCCTCGAAGCGACACGTGAATTGCCGAAGCGTTTGCAGCATCCGAAGCGGCGCACCATCGGCTTGCGCATTCCCGATCACCCGGTGGTCGATGCACTGCTGGCCGAACTCGGCGAACCGCTGCTGTCATCGACACTGCTGCTGCCCGGTGACGAGCTGCCGCATACCGATGCAGAGGAAATCCGTGACCGGCTGGAGCATGAGGTTGACCTGATTCTTGATGGCGGTTCCTGCGGCATCGAGCCGACAACCGTGGTTGACCTGACCGGCTCCGCACCCGTAGTGACCCGCGCCGGGAAGGGCAGGCTTGCGCTGCTGGGATTGTAAAAATCCAGAAAAATCATGCGTCTGCGACGCAATTCCGGGCTTCAGCTAAAATTCGCTTGTCCGCTGTACAGGGTTAATTCAGGCGACACATTATAACTATTTGATTCTATTGATATTTTCAGTCAACTACGGCGCAGGCATGAGCAGCAACCCTTGCCCTGGTCCAGTTGCAGCAGCATTTTCCGGAATCCTTAATGTTTGAAAATCGCGTTTTATCCGGCATGCGCCCGACCGGCGCACTGCATTTTGGCCATTATCACGGTGTGCTCAAAAACTGGATCAAGCTTCAGCATGAACATCAGTGCCTGTTCTTTGTTGCCGACTGGCATGCATTGACTACGCACTACGACGATCCGGCAAGCATCGAGAATCACGCCTGGGACATGGTGGTGGACTGGTTGGCCGCCGGAGTTGATCCGGCGCAGGCGGTGTTGTTCATCCAGTCAAAAGTGCCGGAGCATGCGGAGCTGCATCTGTTGCTGTCGATGATCACGCCGTTGTCGTGGCTGGAACGGGTGCCGACCTACAAGGATCAGCAGGAAAAGCTTGCCGAAAAAGATCTGGCGACTTACGGATTTCTTGGTTATCCGCTGCTGCAAAGCGCAGACATCCTGATTTATCGCGCGAATCTGGTGCCGGTGGGGGAAGATCAGGTGCCGCATGTCGAGATTACCCGTGAAATTGCGCGCCGTTTTAACCATGTGTTCGGTCGTGAACCTGGTTTTGAAACCAAGGCGGAAGCCGCGATCAAAAAACTTGGCGCCCGTCGCGGAAAACTGTATCGCAAGCTGCGCACTGATTACCTGGAGCAGGGTGATGCCAGCGCACTGGCTGCAGCTCGTGCCTTGCTCGAAGAAACGCAGAATCTGCCATTGGGTGATCGCGAGCGCCTGTTTGGTTACATTGAGGGCGGCGGCAAAGTCATTCTGACCGAACCCAAGGCACTGCTCACCGAAGCCTCCAAAATGCCCGGGCTCGACGGACAGAAAATGTCGAAGTCCTACAACAACACCATCGGGCTTCGTGAAAATCCTGAAAGTATTTCCAAAAAAATAAAAACCATGCCGACTGACCCGGCGCGCATCAAGCGCACTGATCCTGGTGATCCGGACAAGTGCCCGGTGTGGCAGTTGCACCTGGTGTATTCGGACGAAACAAGGAAAAAGTGGGTACAGGAAGGTTGCCGCAGCGCAGGCATAGGCTGCATCGAATGCAAACAGCCGGTAATCGATGCCATCATTGCCGAGCAGAAACCGATTCGCGAGCGGGCCGAGCGTTATCTCGATGATCCGACGCTGGTGCGCAACATCATCGCCGACGGCTGCGAAAAGGCGCGCAAGCTGGCGCAGGAAACATTGCGCGATGTGCGCGAGGTGATGGGACTCGACTACTCCTGAGGATGAGCCTGAAAGTTTTTCAGGCGGCGGCCGGTTTTAGCGCGACGGGTTACCGGCTCAGGACCATTTGCCGTTGCGGATGATGCCGACGGCAATGCCTTCTATTTCCAATGGATCCCGTTTCAGATCAACCACAATCGGCTTGAATTCCGGATTTTCCGGCAGCAATTCGACGATGTTGCGGTTGCGCTGGATGCGCTTGACGGTCACTTCGTCATGCAACCGCGCCACGACAATCTGCCCTGATTTGAAATGCGGCGTGCGATGCACAGCCAGCAGGTCACCTTCAACTATGCCGGCATCGCGCATGCTCATGCCGCGGACGCGCAGCAAATAATCGGCGGCAGGTTGAAACATCGCGGGATCGACGCGGTAACGTTGTTCGACATTCTGTTCCGCCAGCATCGGGCTGCCGGCGGCGACACGGCCGACTACGGGCAGGCTGTCCTGTTGTTGTGTCAAACGGATGCCGCGTGAGGCGCCGGACGTCATTTCGATGACGCCTTTGCGTTCCAGTGCCCGCAGATGGGTTTCAGCCGCATTCGGGGAACTGAAGCCCATGGCACTGCAGATTTCAGCGCGGGTGGGCGGAAAGCCGGATTCTTCAACATGCGCCTCGATCAGGCGCAGGATTTCCTGCTGCCGAGAGGTCAGCGGTTTGTGGATTTCGGTCTGATTTTCATCGCGCATGACTGTAATTATATACAGTCTTTAATTCATTGCAAGCGGCGCTTTCAAGGATTCTGCATAGGGTTGCAAATGATGATTATAAGTAATTGTTTTTTAATGATATTTGTCAATACAAACACAATGCCGGTGCAGGGCATCATTATTGGACGAGAGCGGTTTTTTTGTTATACTTCAAAGTTCTGTGGAACAGATTGGGCAGCGCGCAGAGATGGGCGGATCGCCCATTTTTTGTTTGTAGCGCTGATTTTGCATGGATTTACAGGGTTTACTCGAAAACACGTTGGCCGGACTGGGCTACGAACTGGTGGAACTGGAGCGTTCCCCCAAGGGTAGTCTGTTACGCATTTTTATCGACAAATCCGGCGGCATCAATGTCGATGACTGCGCTCTGGTGAGCAATCATCTGGGGCGGTTGTTTGCTGTTGAAAATGTCGGTTACGAGCGTCTCGAGGTGTCATCGCCGGGGATGGACCGGCCGCTGCGTACGGCAAAGGATTTTGCGCGTTTTGCGGGACACAAGGCGCGGTTGAAATTAAGGGTGCCTCTGGCGGGACAGCGCAATTTTGTGGGTGTATTGCGCGAAACTGAAGCGGGCAAAGTGGGTCTGGAAGTTGACGGGGAGTTGCTGTCGCTGGACTTGGGCAATGTGGATAAGGCGCGGCTGGTGCCGGCGTTTTGAGCGGGAGACGGACATGAATCGTGAAATTCTGTTGCTGGTAGATGCGCTGGCGCGTGAAAAAAACGTCGACAAGGAAATTGTTTTCGGCGCGCTCGAGCTCGCACTGGCTTCCGCGGCCAAGAAAAAATTTACCGACGACGTTGACGTGCGCGCATCGGTGGATCGTGCCACTGGTGAATTTTCTTTTTTCCAGCGCTGGGAAGTGGTGAAAAACGAGGATATTGAGTTGCCGTCACGGCAATACAAACTGCATGAGGCGCAGGAAATCGATCCGGAATACGAGATCGGCGAGTTTGTCGAGGAGCCGCTGGAAGGCATGGAAGTCGGGCGCATCGGCGCACAGACCGCAAAGCAGGTCATCGTGCAGAAAATCCGTGATGCCGAGCGCGAACAGATTCTCAACGACTTCCTTGCGCGCAAGGAGCACCTGGTCACCGGCGTCATCAAGCGCATGGAGCGCGGCAATGCCATCGTTGAATCCGGCCGCCTTGAAGCCATGCTGCCGCGCGACCAGATGATCCCCAAGGAAAACCTGCGTCTGGGCGACCGTGTGCGCGCCTATGTCTGGAAAGTGGACCGGCTGGCCCGTGGTCCGCATCTGATCCTGTCGCGTACCGCGCCCGAGTTCATTGCGCGGCTGTTCGAACTCGAAGTGCCTGAAATTGAAGAAGGCCTGCTC
>JAKFUJ010000156.1 GCA_021732805.1 Betaproteobacteria bacterium
TGCGCGCGCGGCGGACTTGACCTGGTGTACCTCGGCTGCGCGCAAATCGACGCCGAGGGCCGCACCAACGTCTCGGTCATCGGTTCCTGGGAAAACCCGAAAGTACGGCTGCCCGGCGGCGGCGGCGCGGCCGTCATGCTGCCCACGGCGAAACGTGTCGTCACCTGGCGCACCGATCACTCACCGCGCGCGCTCGTCGACAAACTCGATTTTGTCACCGCATCCGGCAACATGACCGCATTGATCACACCGTTGGCGGTATTTGTCCGCGAACCGCAGCCGGGCGCGCGTTTCCGGCTTGAATCCCGTCACCCGGCCACCACCCCGGAACACATCGCTGCGCATACCGGATTCCGTTTTGATGCCGCACACGCACAACCCGCGGCACCGCTGACAAAACAAGAACATGACGCACTGTCCGCGCTGGATGCCGGCAACAAATTCTCCTCGGCGATCAACCACTGACACCGTGCTAGCATAGCGCCTGCACTTATCCAGCGACGCAGCCGCAAACATTTGCCGCCCGTCGTCGCATACTTTCATATCACCAGTCAGTCACATGCTCCCGTTACAAGGCATCCGCGTCGTTGAGTTCTGCCAGGTTCTGGCGGGACCGTTTGCGGGCTGCCTGCTGGCCGACATGGGCGCCGATGTGATCAAGGTTGAATCGCCGGAAGGCGACCTGATGCGCCAGTGGCCGCCGATACTCGACGGCTACAGCCAGTATTTCGCTTCGGTCAATCGCAACAAACGCTCGGTCGTGCTGGATCTGAAAACAGACGATGGCCGTAGCTCCGCACACAGGCTGGCACTCACCGCCGACATCCTGCTCGAAAATTTCCGTCCCGGCGTGATGGCCAAATTCGGTCTTGATTACGCTTCACTGGCCAAAGACCATCCCGCGCTCGTTTATTGCTCGGTATCGGCTTTCGGCCAGACCGGACCGCGCGCCAGCGAAGGCGGTTTCGACATGACCATACAGGCGATGAGCGGAGTGATGAGCGTCACCGGTGACCGCGACGGCCGCCCGGCCAAGTGCGGCATCCCGATCGCCGATTTTTCCGCCGGTCTTTATGCCGCATTCAGTGTTTCTGCAGTACTGCACAAGGCTCGCGCTACCGGCAAAGGCGACCAGGTCGATGTGTCGATGCTGGGCAGCATGCTCGGCATCGCCAATCTGCAAACCAGCGAGCTGTTTGGAATGGGTCGCGATCCGGTGCGCCTCGGTTCTGCGCACCCGATGAACGCGCCTTACGCTGCATTCTGCTGCCGCGATGGCTATTTCGCGCTGGCTGCCGGAACCAACAAACTGTGGGATGCCGCCTGCGACGCCATCAATCGCACCGATCTGACCAAAGATCTGCGTTTTACATCCCCGTCTTCACGCGGCGAACATCAGGAACCGTTACGTGAATTACTGGAGGCGGAATTCGTCAAATACGACGCCGGCGACCTGCTGGCGCGCATGAACGCGCGCGGCGTGCCCTGCGCGCCGCTGTACAATTATTCGCAAGTGCTGGCCGACCCGCAGGTCAAACACATGGAATGGGTGCAGGATATGGCGCTGCCCAACGGCGTTGCCAGCAAAACCGTGATTTCGCCGCAGCGGGTTTCGGGCCGGCGTCTTGATGTGCGCAGCGGACCACCGGCGCTGGGCGCCCACACAGCAGAAATCCTGGCCGAACTGAAGGATATAAAAAGAGGGAATACAAAATGAAAAGCACCGCCCGCTTCCGCCATTTCGTGGCCGAGTTCACGCAACTTGCCGAAAAAAGCGGCGATGACGAAAAAACCATGCTCGATGCCGGCGGCACACTGCTGGGCGAACTGATCAAACACGATGACTGGCTGCCTGACGAGTGCGCACAACCGCACCCTCAGTTCTACCAGCAGTACCTGCTGCACTGCGATCCGCTCGAACGTTTCTCGGTGGTCAGCTTCGTTTGGGGGCCCGGCCAGAAAACACCGGTGCACGATCATAGGGTTTGGGGCATGGTCGGCATGATGCGCGGCGCGGAATCCTGCCGCCGTTTTGAACTCAGCACCGCTGGCAAACCGATGATCGCCGGCGAAACCAGCCGCTTGCTGCCCGGCGAGGTCGACAAGGTATCGCCGACGGTTGGCGATATCCATGAAGTGGCCAATGCCTTTGACGACCGGGTGTCGATCAGCATCCACGTCTACGGCGCCAACATCGGCGCGGTGAAACGCCATGTCTTCGATGCTGCCACCAGCATCGACAAACCGTTTGTCTCCGGCTACTCAAGCCCGCAGATGCCGAACATCTGGGACCGCTCCGCCGAAGTCCGTGCAAGCATGCAAAACTGAAAAAGCAAAAAACATACAAGAACACAGAGAAAACCCGAACCTCGCACAAATGCAACCATCCACTCTGAATGCCTCTGTGACCTCGGTGTCCTGTGGCCAGGGTTTTTAAGGCATCCCCATGAGCGACGAACTGCTGCGCAGGCACGAGAATCACGTCACGCGGCTGACGCTGAACCGGCCGCAGAAGGCCAATGCGCTGTCGGCTGCGCTGGTCGAAGCGCTGATCGATGCCGTCGAATACGCCGCCACTGACGGCACGCGGCTGCTGATCATCGACGGTGCCGGATCGCATTTTTGCGCCGGCTTTGATTTCACCGATGCGCAGGCACAAAGCGAGGGTGATCTTGCGCTGCGTTTCATCCGCATCGAAACCCTGCTGCAGGCGCTGTATCACGCGCCCTGCGCAACCCTGGCGCTGGCCCATGGCCGAGTTTTCGGCGCCGGCGCCGACATTATTGCCAGTTGCAGCATGCGCATCGCCGCGCCCGGCACCACCTTCCGCATGCCCGGCCTGCGTTTCGGCGTGGTGCTCGGCACCCGCCGGCTGATGCAGCGTATCGGCGCCGACAAGGGGCGTGAAATTCTTTCGACTTCACGCACTTTCAATGCGCAGGAAGCATTGGCCACCGGATTTCTCACCGATATTGCCGAACAGGATGCATGGCCTGCGACGACAGCCGATGCAAGCGCCATCGCTGAAAGCCTGACCCCGGCTGCCGCTGCAGCCCTGCATCGCCGCACCGTCATCGACAGCCGTGCCGAAGACATGGCGGAACTGGCGCGTTCAGTGAGCACGCCGGGATTGAAAGAGCGCATCCGCAGATACCGCGAAACAACCAAATAACAGCAGCAACGAAACGAGGAGCACCATGAGCAAAGCCCTGCCCGCCACCATGCAAGCCGTCGAGATTTCCGCTCCCGGCGGCCCCGAGGTACTGAAACCGGTTGAACGTCCGCTGCCCGTGCCCAAAGCCCATGAGGTGCTGATCAAGGTTGTGGCTACAGGCGTCAACGGTCCCGACATCATGCAGCGCAAGGGCCTCTACCCGGCGCCCAAGGGTGCATCCGACCTGCCCGGCCTTGAAGTCTCCGGTGAAATCGTCGCCAAAGGCGCGAACGTGCAGCGCTGGGCCGTCGGCGACAAAGTAGTCGCTCTGACCAACGGCGGCGGTTACGCCGAATATGTCGCGGCTGATGCCGAGCATTGCCTGACCGTGCCCAAAGGCATCAGCATGGTCGATGCCGCCGGCCTGCCTGAAACCTTTTTCACGGTGTGGAGCAATGTGTTCATCGGCGCCGGCCTGAAAGCCGGAGAAACTTTCCTCGTTCATGGCGGCGCCGGCGGCATCGGCACCACCTGCATCCAGCTCGGCAAGGCATTCGGCGCCAAAGTCGTCGCCACCGACAGCCCGCAAGCGCGCTGCAAGATATGCAAGGACCTCGGCGCCGATCGGGTGATTGATTATCGCGCCGAAGATTTTGTGGAAGTGGTACGCGCCGAAGGCGGCGCCAATGTGATTCTCGACATTGTCGGCGGCCCGAACATTGAAAAAAATCTCAAGGCCGCCAGCCACGATGCGCGCATCATCCAGCTCGCCTTCGGCGCCGGCTCAAAAGTGGAAATCAACCTGATGCCGGTGATGCTGAAGCGCCTGACCTACACCGGCTCCACGCTGCGCACCCGTCCCGATGCCTACAAGGCGCGCATCGCGCGCGAACTCGAAGTGCAGGTGTGGCCGCATATCGCCGGCGGCAAAATCCGGGTGGTCACGCACACCATCCTGCCTCTGGCCGATGCCGCCAAGGGGCATGCCCTGATGGAAGCCAGCCAGCACACAGGGAAGATACTGCTCCAGGTGGGCTGACCGGGACCGGGGTCAGCGCCGGCAAGCCTACGCCGCTTCGGGCAGGCTGCTGTCGGGAAGCCGGCGGCGCAGCATTGAAACATCCTGCACCTCGGCGAGGCTGCGGGCGTAATCGATGTTCCTGCGCGCAATTGAATAGTAAAGATTCTCGCCCTTGAAATGGCCATTGGCGTAACGGTACGCGCCGTCGAGATCATCCTCCAGCCGCTTGCGCGCGCTGTTGAAAAACCCCGGGGTCTTGAAAATCAGATCCTCGGGCGAGGCAAAAATGACTTTCTCCTCGCCGTTGTTATCGACCTGACGCGCAATGCCGCCAAGCACGAATTCCGGGTACAGGCGATCACGGCATTTCTCCAGATAATAACGATCGGCCATCTGCGCCAGGATATCCGCGCTGCCCAGAAGATTGCCGACCATCCGGTATTGCGGTTCGATCCGGATGTTGGCCACCGGCACTTCGTAGCCGGTGAAATGCACTATGCGTGCCGCAGGGTCGGCCAGATCTTCGAGCCCGACCTCAGGCAGATACCAGGACATGAATTCCGCACCGCGTCTGACATGGGTGCGGGTATATTCCGCGCCGTGTTTCTTGTCGGCGTCGTCAAGCCGGCGCAGATAGCCGATGTCATGGAACAGCGCGCTGACAGTACCCAGCTGGAACAGCCGTTCACTCATCACCCTGGTACCGGTCGCCTGCGCGCAGCCATCCATCAGCCGCGACATGGCCAGCGTCACTTCGAGAATATGCTGGATGTCGTGATAATTG
>JAKFUJ010000270.1 GCA_021732805.1 Betaproteobacteria bacterium
CATCACCGGCGGCATGACACCGGCGTCGTTCGAGCCGAGCATCGACTATGTGGTGACCAAGATCCCGCGCTTTGCCTTCGAAAAATTTCCGCAGGCCGACGACCGGCTGACCACGCAGATGAAATCGGTGGGCGAGGTGATGGCCATGGGCCGCACCATCCAGGAATCAATGCAGAAGGCGCTGCGCGGGCTGGAGACGGGTGTCGACGGTTTTGACGAAAAAACCACCGACCCCGACGTTATCGAAAACGAACTCGGCGACCCCGGCCCCGAGCGGATTTTTTACGTCGCCGATGCCTTCCGTGTCGGCATGACACTGGAGCAGGTTAACGGTTTTTCGCACATTGATCCGTGGTTCCTCGCGCAGATTGAGGACATCGTGCAACAGGAACAGGCGCTCGCCGGCAGAAAGCTGGAGAGTCTGGATGCGGATGCGATGCGCCGGCTCAAGCGCGCCGGATTCTCCGACGCCCGGCTGGCGAAGCTGCTGGTGACGGATCAGCATGCGGTGCGCGCGCATCGCCATGCACTGAAGGTACGCCCGGTCTACAAACGGGTCGATACCTGCGCTGCAGAATTCGCCACCGGAACCGCCTATATGTATTCGACCTACGAAGAGGACTGCGAAGCGCAGCCTTCGGACCGCAAAAAAATCATGGTGCTCGGCGGCGGGCCGAACCGCATCGGCCAGGGTATCGAGTTCGACTACTGCTGCGTACACGCCGCGCTGGCACTGCGCGAAGACGGTTTCGAGACCATCATGGTCAACTGCAACCCGGAAACCGTTTCCACCGATTACGACACCTCCGACCGGCTGTATTTCGAACCGCTGACGCTGGAAGACGTGCTGGAAATCGTCGCCATCGAAAAACCGGTCGGCGTCATCGTGCAGTTCGGCGGCCAGACGCCGCTGAAACTGGCGCGTGATCTCGAGGCCAATGGCGTGCCGATCATCGGCACCTCGCCGGATTCGATTGACGTCGCCGAAGACCGTGAGCGTTTCCAGAAGCTGCTGGTCAAACTGAAACTGAAGCAGCCGCCCAATCGCACCGCGCGCAGTGCGGCCAAGGCGCTGGCGGCTGCAGACGAGATCGGTTATCCGCTGGTGGTGCGCCCGTCCTACGTGCTGGGCGGCCGTGCCATGGAAATCGTCCATGAGCAGAGCGAACTGGAACGCTACATGCGCGAAGCGATCAAGGTGTCGAACGATTCGCCGGTGCTGCTCGACCGTTTCCTCAACGACGCGACCGAGGTTGATGTCGACGCGGTCAGCGACGGTACTGAAGTGATCATCGGTGGCGTGATGGAGCACATCGAGCAGGCGGGTGTGCATTCGGGCGACTCGGCCTGTTCGCTGCCGCCGTTTTCACTGTCTGCGGAATTGCAGGAGGAACTGCGCCGGCAGACGGTGGCGATGGCCAAGGCACTGAAGGTCATCGGGCTGATGAATGTGCAGTTCGCGATCCAGCACGGCGTGGAAGGTGCGGTGGTTTATGTGCTCGAAGTGAATCCGCGTGCATCGCGCACGGTGCCGTTTGTATCCAAGGCCACCAGCCTGCCGCTGGCCAAAATCGCCGCGCGCTGCATGGCCGGAAGCTCACTGGCGGATCAGGGCGTCACCCGCGAAATCGTGCCGCCGTATTATTCAGTCAAGGAAGCGGTGTTCCCGTTCATCAAGTTTCCGGGGGCCGACACCATTCTTGGGCCGGAAATGAAATCGACCGGCGAAGTGATGGGGGTCGGCGAGACGTTTGCGGAGGCTTTCGTCAAATCACAGCTCGGCTCCGGTGAACGTCTGCCGAAGTCGGGCAAGGTGTTCATCAGCCTGCGTGATGCCGACAAGCTGCCGGTGCTCGACATCGCACGAGTACTGACCGGCATGGGTTTTACGCTGGTGGCGACGCACGGCACGGCGAAGGCGCTGGAGGCGGCGGGTCTGGCAGTGACGCGTATCAACAAGGTGGCCGAGGGCCGTCCGCATATTGTCGACATGATCAAGAACGGCGAGATCGTGTTCATTATCAATACCGTCGAGGAAAAACGCTCGGCGATCCGCGATTCGTATTCGATCCGGCGCGCCGCTTTGCAGCAACGCGTTACACTGTATACGACGCTGGCCGGCGCGCGTGCTGCTGCCAACGGCATGGCGCAAGCCGGCGAATTGCAGGTTTATGCCGTGCAGAAACTGCACCAGCGACTGACGGCATGACACGGTCGGCGGGTGGCGGCCCATTCAGCCATTTTCAAGTGATCCCGCGGCACGGTGCTGCCGGATCGGTTCTTATACTGTTATACGGAAATCCGGAGCGTATCCATGAGTGCAAAAACGCCATTGACGGTCAAAGGCGCGGGACTGCTGAAGACCGAACTGCACGAACTGAAGACAGTGCAGCGTCCGGCCATCATCACGGCCATCGCCGAGGCGCGCGCGCACGGTGATCTGTCCGAGAACGCCGAGTATGCGGCAGCCAAGGAACGGCAGAGCTTTATCGAGGGGCGTATTGCCGAAGTGGAATCGAAGCTATCCAATGCCCAGATCATTGATCCGTCGACCATGGAAACCGACGGCCGCTGCGTGTTCGGTGCAACGCTCGATCTCGAGGATGTCAGCGGCGGCACGGTGACCTACCAGATCGTCGGCGACGATGAGGCCGACATCAAGCTCGGCAAAATTTCCATCAGTTCGCCGATTGCCCGGGCGCTGATCGGCAAATACGCCGGCGACATGGCCCAAGTGCAGGCCCCGGGTGGCGTGCGCGAATACGAGATACTGGATATCCGTTACGTCTGATGCGCGGTGTGGTCCATGCCCTGCAGTCGGTAGCGGCGACGCTGTGGGTCGGCGGGATGTGGGCGATCGGTTTTATTGTAGCGCCGGTGTTGTTTGCAACACTGCTCATACTACTGGAGCGTTTAAAATAAATGTTTAAAAACAATTAGTTATATATATTTCCAAGGTGCGGCTGTGTGGCGGTGGAAATACCGGCAGAAATTCAGATCAGGCGCCCTGGAAGCTGCGTTTGGTACGCCGCGGTCCCGGCTTGGCCGTGCGCGGTCCGGGACGGGGCGGGCGCCCCAGGTTTTTTTTGGTGGCGGATTTTGCGTCAAGGATCTGGCGTGATTTCGAAGCCGGTTCATCAGCGGGACGCGGCCGGAAGATCACCAGGATTTTTCCGATATGCTGCACGGCGGCGGCTTCCAGCGGCGTGCAGATCGCGTCGATCAGCCCCGCGCGCAGCGTGCGATCATTGCCGAGCACGCGGATCTTGATCAGTTCATGGCTTTTCAGGCTGATGTCGATTTCGCGAAGTACGGTCGGCGTCAGGCCGGCGTCGCCGACCATGACCACCGGCTGCAGGTGGTGAGCATCGGCTTTTAATGCGCGGCGCTGCGCAGGAGTCAGATTGAGCATGTCCGGAGTTTAACAGTCTGTCGGGAAATGGCCCGCAACAAAACCAGCAAAGCGTGGATGCAGGAGCATGTCAACGATCCCTATGTGCGCAAGGCACAGGCGGAAGGCATGCGTTCGCGCGCGGCGTACAAGCTGCAGCAGCTCGCCGAGCGCGACAAGCTGCTGAAGCCGGGGATGACGGTGGTCGATCTCGGTGCGGCTCCCGGCGGATGGTCTCAAGTTGCCGGGCGAGCCGCTGGCGCCACAGGGCGCGTGGTCGCAGTGGACTTGCTGGAGATGACGCCGGTGGCGGGCGTTACCTTCATCCAGGGGGATTTTGGCGAGGATGCCGTGCTGGCGGCGGTGGAGCAGACCATCGGCGGCGATGGGGTTGATCTTGTGCTTTCGGATATGGCCCCCAATATCAGCGGTGTGGCCAGTGTCGATCAGGCGCGCAGCGTGGGTCTGGCCGAGCTGGCGCTGGATTTTGCCGTCAATCATCTGAAACCTCAGGGGAATTTTCTGGTCAAAGTTTTCCAGGGCTCGGGGTTTGAGGCGCTGGTTGCGGATATCCGGAGCAAGTTTGTCCAAGTCATGATCCGCAAACCTGAGGCTTCCCGCAGTCGTTCCAGTGAGGTTTATATTGTGGCCAAGGGATTGAAGGTGCGCCGCTGAGGGGCGGTAGAGGGTGATACTGCTGCGGTGCAGGGGAAAAAAGTCTAGAATTGAACCACTTGGCATTATTTTAGCGGCGATGCGGCCGACGATGCCGCGCTACAAGGAGCGACTTTGAACAATCTGATGAAGAACATGGCGATCTGGCTGGTGATCGCGCTGGTGTTGATGACGGTGTTCAACCAATTCAACGCGCGACAGACCACGCAGAAAGCGATGGAGTATTCCCAATTCATCGACGAGGTGAAGCAGGGCAAGATTGCCAAGGTCACCATCGAAGGCCGGGTGGTCAAGGGCGTCAAATCGACCGGCGAAAAATTCACCACCTACGCGCCTTCCGACATCTGGATGGTCACTGATCTGTTGAAGAACGGCGTCATCGTCGAAGCCAAGCCCGAGGAAGAACCCTCGCTGCTGATGAATATTTTTGTGTCTTGGTTCCCGATGCTGCTGTTGATCGGCGTGTGGGTGTTTTTCATGCGCCAGATGCAGGGCGGCGGCCGTGGCGGCGCGTTTTCGTTCGGCAAGAGCAAGGCGCGACTGCTCGACGAAAACAACAACACGGTCACTTTCGCCGACGTTGCCGGCTGCGAAGAAGCCAAAGAAGAAGTTTCCGAGCTCGTCGAGTTCCTGCGCGATCCGTCAAAATTCCAGAAACTCGGCGGCCGCATTCCGCGCGGCGTGCTGATGGTCGGCAATCCGGGGACCGGCAAGACGCTGCTCGCGCGTGCCATCGCCGGTGAAGCCAAGGTGCCGTTTTCTCAATCTCGGGTTCGGATTTCGTCGAGATGTTTGTCGGTGTCGGCGCTGCCCGTGTGCGCGACATGTTCGAGAACGCCAAGAAACACGCGCCGTGCATCGTGTTCATCGACGAGATCGACG
>JAKFUJ010000310.1 GCA_021732805.1 Betaproteobacteria bacterium
TTCGGCACCATGACCCAGTTGGTGCCGGTCGCCAGCACGCGGGAAATTTCGCTGCCCATGCGGAAACCGAAAGCCCCGATCGCGCCGGCATTGGTGGCGTGACGGTCGTTGTCGAAATAAAACATGCCGGGCAGCAGCAGGCCGCTTTCCATCGGGAAAATATGGCCGTGGCCGCCGCGGCCGACGTCGAAGAAATTCTTCACCCCCCATTGCGCCGCGGCCTTGCGGTTGAATGCGCCGCGCTCTGCAGCGCGCGGGCTGCCGTAAATCACGTCATGGTCGGTGACCATCATTACCTTGTCCGGTGTGGCGAGGCGGCTGATGCCCAACGCGTCGAGTTCACGCTTGGCGCCCATCACCACGCCGTCATGGATCATGATGAAGTCGGGATCGGGGGAGACTACATCTCCGGGTTTGACGGTGCTTTTCCCGCTTTTCGCGGCCAGCACTTTTTCAACTGCGGTCATGCCCATGAATGATTCCTTCAATGCCCGGATGCCTGACCGGACAGCGGAGGGGCAAGGCAGCGGAGCGGGACTGTCTGGGGACTTTATTGTCCCGGTTTCATTTGCTGCAGCACGGCGCGTCCGAGCAGGCCGTAGGGATTGCCGAGTGTTTCGCGGATTTCGTAATGATTATATCCTTCGCCGACCAGCAGCTCGACCGGTTTTCCGGCGCGCCGGACGGCTTCCGCAAATGTTTTTGCATGGCGCTGGAATTCGGGTGTCTCCAGCGTGCCGTAGGCCACCACCAGCGGTACGTTGATGGCGTCGATATGCCGGATCGGACTGAGTGATTCAACCATCGCATCGTCGAACCGGACGTAGGAACTGCGTGCCGACAGGCGCACCGGTTGCAGATCGTACATGCCGCTGCAGCACAAGCCGCCCTTGAGGATATCCGCCGGCAGGCCGAAGTCACGCTGCCAGTCCGTGGTCAGTGCCACGGCGGCCAGGTGGGCGCCGGAAGAGTGTCCGGAGAGGTAAAGACGATCGGGGTCGCCGCCGAAACTCGCCGCATTGGCGTGAACCCAGGCGATCGCGCGGCGCACCTGGTCAGCCATGGTTCTGAGACTGTCCGGCGCATCCTGCACCCAGGTGAAGTCGGGTACGACGAAATGGGCGCCGGCATTGACGAAGAGTTCAGCGGCGAAGCCGCAGCCTTTGGCGAGACCCTGACGCCAGGCGCCGCCGTGGATATAGATGTTGACCGGGGCGTTGATCTTGCCTGTTGCATATATATCCAGCTTTTCGATCTCCGTCGGACCATAGGCAACACGCTTCGGCGCGCCGATCCGGGCGCGCGTCGCGTCACTGTTGACCGACATGCGATGGCGGACATGTTCGGAATGCGGCGCGTAGGTTCTCTGGTTGTACGCGGCATCCAGTTCCGCCTGATCGTAATCAAGGAATACGGGAGGACCTTTTTTGGCGGGCGTTGTTGTCATGGAGGCATTTTCAGCCGTGGCACCGGTTATTCTGCGCGGGCGCCGCTGTCCTTCACGATTTTGGAGTAGACAACAAGGTCTTTTGCGATCCGGTCAGCAAGTTCCCGTGGGGTGCTGGTGACCGGCTCAACCGACTGGTTGACAAGCTGGGTGCGTACGCCGGGGGACTGCACCGTTTTCAGGAGTGTATCGTTCAGGCGCTGCACTATGCTCGATGGCGTACCGCCGGGAGCAGCAAGACCCAGCCAAAGGGTAAATTCGTAACCCGGCACTCCGGATTCGGCCACTGTCGGCACATCCGGAAACGCCGGTATGCGTTTGGCGCTGGTTACGGCAACGGCCCGCACGCGTTTGGACTGGATGAATTGTGTTGAGGTGATGGTTGTGGAGAAGGTCAGCGAGATGTGGCCACCGAGCAGATCGTTCAGCGCAAGATTCCCGGACTTGTAGGGAATATGCACCAGCTTGATGCCCGTCATTGAGTTGAGCATGGCTCCCGCCAGATGTCCCGGCGTGCCGACGCCACCGGATCCGAAGTCAACCTGCCCGGAACGTGATTTGGCGAGGCTGACAAGCTCCTTGACGGTCTTCACCGGTACGGTCGGATGCACGATGATGACGTACGGCGTGATGCCGATCAGGCCGATCGGCGCGAAATCCTTGACCGGGTCATACGGCAACGGGCGCAAGGCCGCGGCGATGGCGTGTGTGGTTGCAGTGGCGATGGTCAGCGTATAGCCGTCGGGCGCTGCCTTGGCCGCGGCATCGGTGCCGATCACGCCGCCGGCGCCTGGGCGGTTTTCGACGATGAATTGCTGGCCCAGAAGCTCGGTGAACTTGGGCGAAATGATGCGGGCGATGACATCATTGCTGCCGCCGGGCGCGAAAGCGGAAATGATCCGCACCGGCCGGGCCGGGTAAGTTTGCGAAAACGCGGCGTGCGGCATGATGCCCGCACCGGCCAATGTCAACCCGATGACTGCAAAATGCCGGACAAACAAGCGACGCATGCGCTGACTCCTGATGTTGCCCGCAGCCGGAATGCCAATCCGGGGCGCGATATCGGGTGCGGGCAGGCTGTTTTAGATGTTCCATTATTGCGAACACTGTTACTCTAACATCGTGTTTTCAGTCATGCAAGAGTACCGCCGTTGTCATGGCGGTGGCGCGTGCAGTATGAGGGTGCTACATTCCGGGCCTGAAAAAAGAGGGAAATTGTGGCGGCTGGCATAAAAAAAATCGTGGGCAGAAAACCGGTAACCGGTGCGCGTGTGGAGGCGAAAGGCGCGGCACGGTCAGCCGGCTTGCGCCGGGGCCTGCAGATACTGTGCCTGTTTTCCGAAGCACGCCCGGAATGGGGTGTCAGCGAGATTGCGCGTGAAATGAAGGTGCATAAAAGCCGCATTCACCGCTCACTGAAAACGCTGGAAGACATGGGATTTTTGCGCAGAACCGCGGATACCCGGCGCTATCTGATGGGATTCAAGACTTTCGAAATCGGTTCACTGGCGGGGCGGCTGACCAATCGCATGGCCTGGGCCAGACACGATCTGCGCCTGCTCGCGCAAAGACTGAAAGCCACCGTATCGCTGCGGCTGGTGGTCGATGATGATCTGCTGGTGGTGGACATGATCGAAAGCCTTGATCATCTGCCCGCGCATACGCCGCAGGGCGCGCGCGTGCCGCTCAACTACGGCGCGGGAGGCCAGGTGCTGGCGGCGTTTCTGACCGACGATGCCATACGCGCGTTGATCCGCCGGCATGGTTTGCCTCGGTATACCGCGAAATCGCTGACTCAGGAGACGGATTTCCTGGGCGCCGTGCGCCGGGTGCGGCGTGAGGGCTATGCCGTCAGCGAGGGCGAGACCATCCCCGGTTCATTCAGCGTTGCAGCACCGATAGTGGCGCCGGATGCAACGCTGATCGCGGTCCTCGTGGTGTCGCGGCCGCTGGGCGAACTTTCGCGATCAGGCATCAGGGCGGTTGCCGCATCGACTGTCGAGGCCGCGCAGCAACTGTCCCGCCGCGCCATTGAAGCGGCCTGAACGGCTGCGCCCTGATTATTCGATGGCGGCAGCTTCCCGAACGCTGTTGAGCAGTGAAGTCCGCATCAGGAATTCCCGGGCAAGCTTTGCATCCTCCGCAGTGCGGCGCAGATGGTCGTGGTTGCGTTGGCGTGCGGCGGGGTCTTTTTCGGTGAGCAGTTTTTTGTTGCGTTCGGTCTGCAGTTTGGTGTGATTGACTGCGACGTGCCGGCGCTGGCGCGTGTAACGATCGAGCACATCGCTCTGATACCGGCCTGAAAGTATCCCGCAGAGTTTTTCGCCGAGATTGACGGCGTCATGGATGCCGCTGTTCATGCCCATGCCGCCGATCGGACTGTTGACGTGCGCCGAGTCGCCGGCGAGCATCGCGCGTCCGGCACGGAAGGTGGCGGCGACCCGCTGATGAACGGTGTACAGAGTACGATGCACGATCTCGTAAGGCTGGTCGCGCGGCAGGAATTTCTGCATCTGGGTCTGGATGTGCTCGTCGCTCAGCACCTTGTCCGGCGCATCGTCGATGTTGGTCGGGAAATGCACGCGCCAGCGCTCCGGTTGCGTCCACTTGAACAGGTTTGACCACTGTTCAGGATCCGACAGGTAATTGCGGTACGAGTAGCCGCGCGCCTTGTCGAAGTCGTAGTTGATCGCCACCGTCAGCGTGCGTTCGGGGTAGGTGTAACCCTCGAACTCGATGTTCAGCGTTTTGCGCACAATGCTGCGGCCGCCTTCGCAACTGACGATAAAACTGCCACGGATACGCTCCTCGCTGCCGGCGGTATCGGTGACCACCGCTTCGACGCTGTCGGCATCCTGCGTGAACGACACAAACTCCGTCGACATGCGGATATCGCAGAATGTCGACTGTCGCAGGACCTGCATCGCTTCATCGATGATTTTGGTGCGTTCGCACTGCAAGACGTAGGGAAACCGCGTATCGCCGGCGAGGACGGTATGGTCGAACTCGGCGAACATGTGATCGGCTTCACGATCCCAGTACTGGAACTTGGGCGCGATCAGGCCGCGACGCTCCATGCGTTCATAGAGCCCGAGATCGGCGAGCATTTCCAGCGTTGCCGGGTGGATGCTGCCGGCGCGGGCTTCCTGATCGATGAAGGTCTGGTCATCAAAACGCTCAATCAGGCAGGAACGCACCTCGCGTTGCGCGAGGTAGAGTGCCAGGCACAGTCCGACCGGTCCGGCGCCGATGATGATCACCGGCAACGGTTTTTTCGGTGTCACGCTCATTCCGGCTTCACATTCTTGACGGCGCCCTTCCAGCCGCTTGCGGTAATGTCGAACACGATGCCGTCGGGGTCGCGGTACTTCACCTCGTAATAGCTGTTCGGGGTATTCGGCGCGCGTCCCTGAAAATGCACGCCGCCGGCGTTTTTGACCTGCTCCTCGGCCTGCGCAAGATCATCGACCCACATGCCGAAATGC
>JAKFUJ010000351.1 GCA_021732805.1 Betaproteobacteria bacterium
ACCTTGCAGTGCCGCCAGAAATCTGGTGGCGGCACTGCAAGGTGAAACACCGCCGAATCTGATTAATCCCGAGGCGCGTCATCCCCGCTGATGGATGTTATCACCAAAAATATCATAAGTAATTGATTTTATTGGTATTTTAGTATGCTGCGGTATTATCGGTTTCAGCCATGAATTATTTCGCTCAACTGATCGATCTGATGGTGCAGGTGATGCTGCCGCTGTCGCTGCTGGTGGGGGCGGGTGCGTTGTGGCCGCGGTTTTTCAGCGATACCCGGGTCGATGTGCTGCGCTTCAGCCTCAACCGCATGGTGATGTATCTGTTTTATCCGTGCATCCTGTTTGCGGTGTCATCGACCACGCCGATCAACCGTGATCTGCTGTCGGTGCCGCTGCTGGTCGGCATCGGTTCCCTGGTTTCGGGTGGCGTGCTGTACCTGATGTTTTACCGACTGCCTTTGTGGCGTCAGTTGACCGATCAGACACGCGCGGTGCTGGTGCTCGGCGGCATGTTCGGCAACACCTTCAATATCGGTGTGCCGGTGCTGGTGTTTTTTTTCGGCGCCGAGGCCATGCGTTATGCCGTGTTCAATGACATCCTGATGACCATGCCTGTGGTGTGGACGCTGGGCGTGTGGATTGCCACGCGCCTCGGTTCGCGCGACCGCAATGCCGACCAGCCGTCGGTGCTGCGCGTGATGCTGACCATGCCGCCGATCTGGGCGTTTCTGCTCGGCACCGCCTGCCAGCAACTGAATCTGACTTATCAGCCACTGGTCAACGCCGCGCAGTTCATCGGCCAGGCGACGATACCGGTGATCCTGTTCGTGCTGGGCATGACCATCCCGTGGCGCAATCTGACGCCGCGTCCGGAGATTCTCGCTGCGGTCGGCGTCAAGCTGCTGGTGACGCCGTTTATCGTCTGGTTGATTGCGCCGCAGATTTACAGTGGCATGAGCGAAGCGCAATACGCAGCGGTGGTCGAAGGTGCGACGCCGGCGATGATGACGGCGTTGCTGCTGGCTGATCGTTTCAAACTTGATGCCGCTGCTGCGGCGCTGCTGATCGGCTGGAGCACTATACTGTTCTGGATTACATTGCCGCTGATCATGGCGCTGGGCTGGGTCGGCAGGGCTTGAACGGTTTTTGAGCGGGGACAACACGTGAACATCGGATTTATCGGACTGGGTGCGATGGGGCGCCACATGGCGCAGCATCTGATGAACGGCGGACACCGGCTCGGCGTGTGGTCGCGCCGCGCCGAGACTGCAAAACCGCTGGTTGATGCAGGTGCAACGTACTATGACTCGCCTGCCGCACTGGCTGCGGCTTCGGAAGTCGTATTCACCATGGTCACGGCATCCAGCGATTTCGAGGCAGTGGCCACCGGAGCGGGCGGCATCATCGAGGGCGCCAAACGCGGCAATGTGGTCGTCGACATGGAAACCATTTCACCGGCAGTCGCACGAAAAGTGGCGCAGACACTCGCCGCCAAAGGCATCGAGATGATCGATGCGCCGGTATCCGGCGGACCGATGGGCGCGGAGCAGGCGACGCTGTCGATCATGGCCGGTGGCAAGTCCGCAGTGTTCGAACGCATCAAGCCGCTGTTTGCCTGCATGGGCAAGACCATCACCCGCGTCGGCGACAGCGGCGCCGGCCAGATTACCAAGGCGTGCAACCAGCTCGCGTTGCTGGTCGCGGCGCAGGGCGTGGCCGAGGCGCTGCATCTGGCGGGCCGCCTCGGCGCCGATGCCGCGAAAGTGCGCGAGGTGATGCTCGGCGGTGTTGCCGCGAGCCGCGTCATGGAAATTTTCGGCAAACGCATGGTGGAGCATAACTTTGCCAATGGCATCGATACCCGGCTGTATCACAAGGACCTGGGCATCGTGCTTGAACTGGCGCGTGAATCCGGCGTTGCATCCCCCGGCGCAGCGGCGGTGATGCAGCAGATCAATGCGCTGATGGGGCAGGATCGCGGCCGTGATGATCTGGCTGCGTTGATCACCGTGCTTGAAGGCATGTCGGGCACAACTTCCAGGTAACCGGAACCGGAAAACCATCATGAGTTTTACCCAGCCTGAATCCGCAACGCCGCGCCTGACCCGCTCCGAACTGGCGGTGCCAGGAATCAACCCTGCGCTGTTCGACAAGGCGGCGACGTCGGCAGCCGATGTGGTGTTTCTTGATCTGGAGGATGCTGTGGCGCCGGATGACAAGCCGCAGGCGCGCAAGCATGTCATCGCCGCGCTGAACGATGTTGACTGGGGCAGCAAGGTGATGGCGGTGCGCATCAACGGCCTCGACACGCATTACATGTACCGCGATGTGGTGGATCTGGTGGAAAACTGTCCGCGGCTGGACATGCTGATCATCCCGAAGGTTGGCGTGCCGGCGGATGTTTATGCGCTGGACATGCTGGTGACGCAGATCGAGCAGGCGCAAGGTCGTGGGCAGGGAAAGAGTCAGAGCGGTGACAAACGCATAGCTTTTGAAGTATTGATCGAGACGGCATTGGGCATGGCCAACATCGAAGCCATTGCGCAATCCAGCCGTCGGCTTGAGGCGCTGGCTTTCGGTTCCGGTGATTTTGCCGCCTCGACCCGGGCGCGTACGACCATCATCGGCGGGCTGCATCCCGAATACGGCGTGCTGACCGACTGTGATGCGGAGGGTCGCCGGGTGTTTCAACAGACGGATCCCTGGCATGCCGCGCAGGTGCGTTTGCTGGTGGCCTGCCGCGCTTATGGTCTGCGGCCGATTGACGGTCCGTATGGGGACTTCAAGGATGCCGAGGGGTACCTGTCTGCTGCGCGCCGCGTTGCCGCACTGGGCTACGAGGGCAAATGGGCCATCCATCCGACGCAGATCGCGGCAGCCAATGTTGTATTCAGCCCGTCGGCTGAAGAAGTGGCCAAGGCGCGCCGCATCGTGGAAGCCATGGCACAGGCTGCGCGGGAGGGCAAAGGCGCAGTTCAGGTGGACGGGCGGCTGGTGGACATCGCCAGCATCCGCATGGCGCAGAACCTGCTGCAAAAGGCGGACGCCATTGTCGGTAAATAAGCCGGTAAATTAACCTGCAAATGGCCGGAGCTGCATGGTTGCTGAATTGCCGCTTGCGCTGGAGCAAAAATTGGCTAGACTGATTCCTCAACAAGTCATTTTTGATCGGCTGCTTTCAGTCGATACATTCCTGAGGAGGGAGTCATGAAGACGGTCAGCCAATTGTTACAGGGCAAAAGTGGCGGCGTGTTGTCGGTGACACCGGACAGCAGGGTGTTCGACGCGCTGAAGCTGATGGCTGAAAAAAATGTCGGTGCGCTGCTGGTGATGAACGGCGACACGCTGAACGGCATCATGTCGGAGCGTGACTATGCGCGTAAGGTCATACTTCTCGGAAAATCCTCCCATGAACTGGCCGTGCGCGACATCATGTCGGACAAGGTGGTATCTGTGATGCCGAAGCAGACGGTCGATGACTGCATGGCGCTGATGAGCGGACACCGCATCCGCCACCTGCCGGTGCTCGACAATGGACGGGTCGTTGGCGTGTTGTCGATCGGCGATCTGGTCAAGGCGGTCATCGAAATGCAGCAGCAGACCATCCGCGAACTGGAAAGCTACATTCACAGTTAAACTCCGCGGACACGGTCGGCCGCATGCGGTTTGCTGCGGCTGTTTTTTTGTACAACTTTCAGTCAAAGTAAAAACCAAATGAAATTCGGCGCCATCATCATCGGTGATGAAATTCTGTCCGGCAAACGTCAGGACAAACATCTGGCCAAGGCCATCACTACGATGTCGGAACGCGGCATCGAACTGTCCTGGGCGCAGTATCTCGGCGATGATCCGGGTTTGATCGCAGCGACACTGCGCCGGACTTTTGCCGGTGAAGATGTCGTATTCAGCTTTGGCGGCATCGGCGCAACGCCGGACGACCATACCCGGCAAAGCGCCGCCGCCGCTGCGGGCGTTGCGCTGAAACTGCATCCCGACGCCGAGGCCGAGATCCGCGACCGGTTCCGCGACGATCCCAAGGGTGTCACGCCGCAGCGGCTGATGATGGGCGAATTTCCCGAGGGCAGCGCGATCATTCCCAATCCGTACAATCGCATCCCCGGATTCAGTTTTCGCAATCATCATTTCCTGCCCGGATTCCCGGAAATGGCGTGGCCGATGCTGGCGTGGGTGCTGAATAACCATTACGCAGACGCCGCAGCGGTGCCGCCGGTGGAAGCGGCGATCATTGTGCGCGAGGCCGGCGAAAGCCAGTTGATCGAACTGATGAATGAATGTGTGCGGGCCTATCCGCAACTGAAAGTGTTCAGCCTGCCGCGAGTGACGCCGGAGCGTTTTATCGAACTCGGCGTGCGCGGCAATGCGGCACAGGTGGCTGAAGCCATTGCCATGCTGCAGTCCGGCGTCAGCGGATTGGGTTTTCCGTGGGTGCCGGCGCCGGCTTGAGACGGCAGAATCGTGTACAGAAAAAAGCCCCCGGAAATCTCCGGGGGCTTTTTGATTGCAGCGTGTCGCGGGTGGTTTCGCGAACTTATTTCTTCTTGCTGGCTTTTTTTACCGTGGCAGTCGCTTGAGTAGCAGCAGCTTCCATGTTCGACTGGGTGGCTTGCGCGAACTGCTTGCCGACTTTCGACAGGTTGTCGTAGGCGGCATTGACCGAGGCGATCGCCGATTTGAGGGCGGCAACACCCACTTCGGAACCAGCCGGGGCCGACTTCACCATCTTGTCGAGGGTGGTCACGACTTCCTTGTTGAAGTCGGAGACTTGCACTTCAACCAGTTTGCTGAATTCAGCCTGGGTTTCGGAAGTCAGGTCGTAGACGCTTTGGGCGTAGGCGGTGGCTTTTTCCAGCGTCGGTTGCGCCATGGTGTCTTTCAGCGCGGC
>JAKFUJ010000316.1 GCA_021732805.1 Betaproteobacteria bacterium
TCCGAATATAGACAGATCTGTCTGTTTTTAAATTAATTCAAAGGAGTTCGACATCATGGGTTTTTCAGTAAAAGGCAAAACAGCGCTGGTGACCGGCGCCAATCGCGGCATCGGCGAAGCCATTGTGGATGCGCTGGTGAAGGCTGGCGCGGCAAAGGTTTACGCCGGAGCTCGCAATATCAACGATCTGGCGCCACTGACGGCGCGGCATGGCGCGCGCGTCGTCGCACTAAAAATCGATGTAACCGACCCGACGCAAATCGCCGCTGCCGCCGCTGCGGCATCCGATGTGCAACTGCTGGTCAACAACGCCGGCTTCGCCGGCCACGTCGGCGGCGCTTTCACCGATCCGGAGTGGATCACATCGGGCCGGCAGGAAATGGAAGTCAATTTCTTCGGCACCTTTGCCGTGACCCAAGTCTTTGCGCCGGTACTCGCCAAAAACGGCGGCGGCAGCGTCGTTAATATCGCTTCGGTTGCATCGCTGGTGAGTTTTGCCCTGCTCGCGTCCTACAGCGCTTCCAAAGCAGCAGTACATTCGCTGACGCAGGCCACGCGCGCAATGCTCAAGGGGCAGGGCACGCAGGTCTTCGGGGTTTATCCCGGCCCGATCGACACTCGCATGGCTGAAGACATTCCGTTCGACAAAACTTCACCGGCAGACGCGGCTCGCGCCATCATTGCCGGAATCGAGGCCGGAGCCGAGGAAATTTACCCTGACCCGATGAGCCAGGGCATGGGAGCCGGTTACCTTGCCAATCCAAAAGAACTTGAGCAGCAGGTAGCAGGAATGGCGGCCTGAAACCACGCTGCAGCAACCTGGCTACGGTCATATTGAGGTAAAGTGCAGCGTCGATGTTCATGGTCTGACCAAAAGGAGATTTTGATGTCTGAAAAACTGGGTATCGGCGCCACGTTCCCGAACGTGACGCTCAACCTCGTCAAGGGCGGCAGCATCACCCTGCCCGCCGCGATTGGCTCGAAATACGGGGTCGTACTGTTTTATCGCGGCCACTGGTGACCTTACTGTCGCCGGCAGTTGGTCGGCTTCGAAAAGCTCAAGGCTGAGCTGGATGCAGTGGGTGTCAGCGTGTTCGCCGCCAGTGTCGATCCCGTCGACAAGGCGGGTGAAGTCGCGGCGGAAGTATCGTTCCCTGTCGGTTACGGCGTTACGCGCGCGGTCGCCGACCAACTGGGTTCGTGGTGGGAGGAACGGCGCAGCATCATCCAGCCCTCCGAGTTCATCATGGACGCCGGCGGGAAGATCATTGCGTCCAGCTACAGCGACGGGCCGATTGCACGGATGGAAGCGTCCGATGTCATCAAAGTCATCAATTTCCGCGAAGCACAGATGCGCAAATAGCAATGGATTCCGGTCTGCAGCGATAAACGGGGCCTCGGCCCCGTTTATTTTTCCCGGTCTGTTACTGGCCGCAATTTGGTGCACAATAGCTCTACTCCAAGCTCGCACCCGACGCGCCGCCGCCACGGCGATTCGTGGATTGATCGACAGTCCCGGACGCACCACAATAAAAATCGCAGGTTTTCAATCGATACAGGAGAAGCGCATGCACCGCGTCAAAGCAACCGCACTCGTACTGTGTTCCGCAACCACCCTGTTGGCCCACAGCGCGCATGCGCAAACGGCTGCGGCATATCCGACCAAGCCGATTCAGTTCGTGATCCCCTTTTCGGCAGGCGGCGACTCCGATCTGTCGGGCCGCAACGTCGCACAGGTCACGCCGAAATATCTGCCCAAGGCGACCATTATCCCGGTGAACCGGGTTGGCGCTTCCGGTGCGATCGGCGCCAACGCGGTGAAAGGCGCCGCATCAGACGGTTACACGCTGCTGGTCGCGCGTATCGCCACCCACGCCATACTGCCGGCGGTCGATTCCAAGCTCGGATACAAGTGGAACGAGTTCACCATGCTGTCGCTGATCGAACTCAACCCCTTCATCTGTTTTGTCAAGTCAGAATCGCCCTACCGCAGCTCCGCTGACCTGATGGAGGCAATGCGCAAACAGCCGGGCAAGCTCAACTTCGCCACATCGGGCACCGCCACCAGCCAGAACATGGCCGCGCAGTACTGGATGACGCTAGGCAAACTGACCAAGGACCATGCGGTCGGTATTCATTACAAGGGCGGAGGTGATGTCACTGTGGCGGTACTCGGCGGCCAGGTCGATTTCGCCTGCAACAACGCACCCACGGTGATTCCGCAGGTGAAAGCAAACCGTCTGCGCGCACTGCTGGTGACGCCAACCCGGCTCGACGAACTGCCCGGTGTGCCGAATGCAAAAGAAGCCGGTTTCCCGGACATGGAGAAAATCGTCGGCTGGACCGCATTGATGGGACCCGCCGGCTTGCCCAAACCGGTAGTCGACTCGTGGGTCAAGGTATTCGCGCAACTGGCCAAGGATCCTGACTGGCAGGCCGGCAATGCGCGCATCGGCGGCATCCCCGCGATCCGCTCGCCGGAAGCCAGTTACGCGTTCGTGCGTGAGCAATACGATCTCTACTACGGCCTGGCCACTTCGCTCGGTATCCGGCAGTAAGCCTTTACAGGTGAATCACGGCGGCGGAACGCGGCCGTGATTCAGCTGTTAACTGCGGCAGACTCATTTACTTGCCATACTCCTCGTGCTTGGGCAGCGCCGAGGTTTCAACAAACCATCCGGCTTTCGATCCCCAGAATATGCTGCTGTCGGGCTGAATGTCCGGAGCAGCGTCGAGCACGCCCGCAGGGATCAGCATGTTGTCATTGCCGGCGCTCTTGTGCGGCATGCGGGTGCCGCACTGCGTGCAGAAACTCACCGCAAAGCGCTTGGCGCCCGGCAGATCGAAGCGTTTGATCAGCGATTCACCGGCCAGCCATTTGAACTGACTCTGCGGCACAAAGACATTGGCCGCATGTGCGGTGCCCGTCGCTTTGCGGCAGCGCGTGCAGTGGCAGTACTTGAAAGCTGTTGACGGCGGAGCGATCTCGAATTTGATCGACCCGCACAAACAGCTTCCGGCGATGGTTTGGTGTTGTGTCAAGATGGCTACTTCCCCTTGAGTATCATTTCTTTTTAAGGTTGCGGTCCCACAGGTCGAATATCTTCTCCCAGGTGTGCTCCGACGCCACCGGGTGATACACCGCGCGCTCGGCAAAGCAGAATCCGTGTTGAGTGCCGGGCAATGTTTCGATCTGGTGTTTGGCGCCCGCCTTTTTCAGCGCCGCGGCAAGGTCAGTCACTTCCTGCGCCGGCACCGATGCATCCTTCTCGGCAAAGGCGTAGTAGAGCTCACCCTTGATTTGATTCAGCAGCAGGTGCGGCGAGTCTTCCTTGTCGGTGACGATGCCGACACCGTAAAGCGATGCTGCCGCCTTCATCCGCGGAAATTTGGCGGCCGCGGTGGTGATGTAGCGTCCGCTCATGCAGTGGCCGACGCAACCGACCGCGCCTTCGGAAACTTTGTCCTGCGCATCCAGCCAGCCGATGAAGGCAGCCGTATCGTCATTGACATCGGCAAGGCTCAGGCTGTTCATCGAGGCCTTGATCACCGTCGACATCGCGTCATTGCGCCGCGGCACGTCAAAGCGGCAGGTGCCGAGCCGGTAGTACATATCGGGCAGCAGGCAGAAATAGCCGTGTTTGGCGATGCGCCGCGCCATGTTGCACAGCTCTTCGCGAAACCCCGGGGCGTCCATGTAGAAAATGATGCCGGGGAAAGTGCCCGGTGCATCGGGACAGGCGGCGAACGCGGGGCACTTGCCGTGTTTGGTGGTGACGAAGACGTTTTGCTCGATGAGGGCCATGCGGCGTTTCCTTCAGCGGATGGATACGAATTAAAACCTGAGCCCTGCAACTGGCCGGCAACACAGCCAGCTATCGCGGGAAAATATATAAGTAATTGATTTTATTGAGATTTTTATAATTTACCGGTGCCGTGCAGATCAGCAATCGGCGGCAGCGGCGTTTTTCCTGAATGCGGGAATGGCCGGTGATGCGCCTTGTATTGCCACGGATGCATCAACACGCCCGATAACGCGGTTGTTGTTGGCCGCCCAGAAGCGCGCGGTGTCCTCGGTCATCGGTGTGCGTACAAGCCGCCAGCGCGGCCGGCCGCGTTTATCTTTCTCCTGCACTCGCCATTTGTAAAGCGTTTCCATGCAGCCTCCTCGTCGTACGGGGCGGGTCAAACCCGGGCCGGCCATTTTAACGCGACATGCGCCGCAGACCAATATCTGCCCCGACCCCGCCAGGCGGCGGCATCAAAAGAGAAATCAACGGCCCCTCGTCAATATACCGCGGGCACGTACAGTTCCTTCGGCATCGGCGCCCGTGAATAGTCGGCATGGCGCAGCCGCTCCGGCAGCGCAATCTCCGGATGGGGAACCTCGGCATACGGGATTTGCTGAAGAATGTGATGCATGCAGTTGAGCCGCGCGCGCTTCTTGTCCACGGCTTCCACCAGCCACCAGCGCACATCCGGCAGATTGGTGCGCTCCAGCATGGTTTCCTTGGCCTTGGTGTAGATTTCCCAGCGCCGGCGCGACTCCAGATCCATCGGGCTCAGTTTCCACTGCTTCAGCGGATCGTGTATGCGCATCCGGAAGCGCAGATGCTGTTCTTCATCGGTGATCGAGAACCAGTATTTGAGCAGCACGATGCCGGAGCGCAGCAGCATGCGTTCAAACTCGGGCACGGTACGGAAAAATTCCTCGTATTCGTCGTCACTGCAAAAACCCATCACCCGTTCGACGCCGGCGCGGTTGTACCAGCTGCGGTCAAACAGCACGATCTCGCCGGCGGCAGGCAGGTGCGGCACGTAGCGTTGGAAGTACCACTGGGTGCTTTCGCGATCGTTGGGCGCGGGCAGCGCCACCACACGGCATACCCGCGGATTCAGC
>JAKFUJ010000358.1 GCA_021732805.1 Betaproteobacteria bacterium
GAGCCAGGCTTCGGCGCCGAATCCGCTGTTGTTTTCGCGAAAATCCCGGTCACGGTCAAAGTGGCGGGAATATGCGCCGGCATTGAGCCATATCTGCAGATCCGCCGACGATGCTGCATGCGACTGTGCTGCTGCAATCGGGACGGAAAAAAAAGCCGGCAGCAACCAGATTGCCAATCGCCGGATCTGTAATTTCATCAGTTGCCTCCGGGTTGACGAAAGGGCGCTGCCAGCGGGTCTCCTATAAAAATACCCTGACCCGGCATCAACACGCTCTTCCAGTAGGCTTCGATCAAGGTGTCACCGCGCAGATACCGGTTTATGGCGACAGGCGGAAATGGAAACTTCTCCCGCAGATTGCAGGGTTCGACAACCGTGCCGTAGCTGCCTGTAGCACCCGCTTCCAGCCAGCGTAATGCGCTCATCTGACCCGTGCCCAGCAGATTTCCCCCGAAAGAAGTCAGATGATCGGCCATCGCCCCGGGTACAAAACGCAGGGTCTCCAGTCCTTCCACGCGCTGTTTGCCGGTGAAGTAAAAAAACACATCCCGCGCATCCAGCAGTTCATCCTGCACCAGGATGCTTGTGCGTACCCGGTTCCCCCTGAGCATTTTTTCCACCAGTGGATAGGACGGGCTGCGCACGTTGCGGGCGCCATCCGAGGTCGACAGCAGATAAGCGGTGCCGGACGGGAAGGTCCCGTCTGATGCCACGCCGCGGTCGATCAGCGCTTTTGCTTCTTCTAAAGAGGTGGCGGCGATGCTCATCGTCGGCCGTATTCCGTGCTCGGTGAACGGCAGGCGGCCGGTTGAATTGAAGTAAGTGGTTGGCCGCGTCGGATGGCAGCCATCCGAGCAAAAAGCCGGATCGAAGCCGAAGGTAAATGCCGACGTGATCGACATGCAATCCACACGCCAGGGGGCGGTCCAGGTGATCGCGTAAGCCTGGATATGCGGTAGCGTCTGCTGGTCAACCTGGGCTTTGATCAGATCAAACCGGGCGCGTGTCAGCGAGTTTTCGATGGGGGTAAAACTCACCCGGATCATGTTTTCCACCGGGATGTGGCGCCGTTCCGCGTAGTATTCGCCAATGGCAACGCTCAGCGGATCCCGCGTGTTTACAATGATGCCGATGTGCGTGCGGTTAAGGGCCTGCGCTGCGGGCGACAGCAAGGCGCAAAGGGCAATCGTGCAGCAAAGCAGCGCCTGCAAGGCCCTGAACATGGCAATATCTGGCGCGGAAATGGCTTGCGGCCGGTGGGCTGTCAATTGAAGGATGCCGATGCGTTGTGCGTAGGATTCGATTCTGCCATTGAATGTGTTCCCGGGTACAGCCGGCAGAACGGTGTGTTTATTTTTCCCGGTTCGGCCGGGAGGCCGGAACCTGATTCTCGAGTGATCCTCAAAACGTCGTAATGAATGAAACCGGTTTGCGTCAGCAGCAGGATTCGTCGCCCAGCGTAGCTGCGTTGATGCGCGGCCGGCTTGATTTGACGCCGGCCACGGTGGCGCTGGTGGTGGTGAACGTACTGGTGTTTGCCGCCATGCTTGTCAATGGCGCCGGATTATGGCACTCGCCGAACGATGTCCAGCTGGCCTGGGGCGCCGGTTTTGGTCCGGCGACCAAAGACGGGGAATGGTGGCGGCTGGGCACCGCGATGTTCCTGCATTTTGGCCTGCTGCATCTGGCGATGAACATGTGGGCGCTGTGGGATGCCGGGCGGCTGGTTGAGCGGCTCTACGGTTCGTCGCGCTTTATCGCTGTTTTTGTCGGCAGCGGTCTGACCGGCAATCTGCTGTCGCTGATCGTGCAGGGGGATCGTGCGATTTCAGGCGGCGCTTCTGGCGCCATCTTTGGTGTTTTTGGTGCGCTGCTGGTGTGGCTGTGGAGCGAACGACGGCTTATTCATCCAACCGAATTTCGCTGGCTGTTTGGCGGCGCCGCTGTTTTTTCGATGATTACCATTGGTTTCGGCCTGTACATCCAGGGCATCGATAATGCGGCGCATATCGGCGGATTGATATCCGGCGCGCTGATCGGTATCTGCCTGTTCCGCCCATTGGCGGAGCGCCATGATGCGAAAAACGGGCATCGCTGGTTCGCCGTTGCCGTCTATCTGTCGGCGGTTTTGGCACTGGTCACCCATATTCCGCCCCCCAGTTATCAATGGGAGGCGGAGTTGCAGGCACGCAGGGAAGTCCGCGAGTTTCTTGCCGCAGACGAACGGATCAACAATGAATGGCGGGCGATACTCGACACGGGTCGGCAACAGGGCGCGACTTTTGACCAGCTCGCGGGTCGTATCGACGCTGATGTCACGACCCAGTATCAGCACAGCTTCGAGCAGTTGTCAGCGCTGACTCTCGACCCGTCAGCACCTTCGACAATGACTGTCGAGATTCTGAAAAAATATGCGCAGTTACGGAGTGAGGCGTCGTACTGGCTGGCCGAAGGGCTGCGCACCAATGACCGGAAACTGGTGAACGAAGCGCTGGAAATGGCGTATCGGGCGCCTTATGTCGCGCGCGGGCTTGAGCCGCCGCCGCGTGCCGAGGTCCGCTGACAATCAGTGTGCGGATTGCGGAGGGCGCCCGGATGGCCGGACACGGCAGGCAGTCTCATCCAGCGCCGATATCGGCGGCATCCAGTGCCGAAGAAAATGCCGCGAGAAAGCGCTCATGCGCCGGGCCGCGCACGGCGTCGTCAGGCCCGGGCAGGCCGATGATCGATGGCGTGGTGTTGATTTCCCAGATCTGCGGGCGACCGGCATGGATGGCGTAGTCGATGCGGCCATAACCGATATTGGCCAGCCAGCATATGTAGTGCAAGGCATCGGCGTGCGGGTTTGATTCAAGGTAAGCGAGTTCTTCCGCGAGCTGTTCCTTGCCGGTCAGATCAGCTGACTTGACCATCCAGTGATGACTGAAAAAAAGATGCCGAGGCACAATTCTGTTGCCAACGACAAACGCGCCGTATTTCCGGTAGATGCCATGCTGGTCTGCGGTATCGCAAAACTCGACCGCCAGCAGACCGTCTTGCGGTGCATTTCCGGTGAGCGCAGTTTCATACTCCCGACGGTCATGCAGCAGCGGAATCCTGTCCCACTGGGCACTGCCTTCCTGACGCAGAAACAAGGGAAACCGGGCCGTGTCGGGCAGTTCGCCGGCGAGGTGTGCCGCAAATCGATTGATGCCGCGTTCATGCAATGTGCGCAGCAGCGGGAAGCGTCGTAACGACGTCAACGGATCGTTGAGAACGCTGTCCGGGCCATAACGATCCACCAGCGCCTGTCGCAGCTTTGCCACGATCTGGCGCGATGATGACGGCGGGTTATAGCTGCCCAACGGACGACCGATGCTGGTCAATATATGGGTTCCCCGCGGCAGCGCTACCGGCTGTTTGGCGAATAATTGCTCGTAGGAAACCGTTTTGATTTTACCGGCAAGTGGTTTCCCCAATGTCGCCAGGAATCCATCCATAGCGCTGGCGTGCCGTGCAGTCGTGAGGTAGTAGATCATCGGCAGTCAGCGTGATCGAGGCGCAGCATTCCCCGCAATCGCCGGTTTTACCTCCACCAGGCAGTCGTAGTACGTTGCCGCCCCGCCCATATCGGCGATGCCCTGCGATGTGACTTCATTGGCATTGCGCCGGTCGCTGGTGAGTTTTTTCCACCATACCGACGGCGCCGATACCACGCCTGGACGCACGCGGTCGGTGATGCGCGCTTTCACGGTGTAGTCACCGCGCCCGTTGAATATGCAGACCGCCATGCCGTCAATGATGCCGCGTGCGGCGGCGTCATCCGGATGGATTTCCAGCGTCGGCACGCCGGCATCTTTCAACGCGAAATCGAGATTGGCGAACGATGAATTGAGAAAGTGCCGGTGCGGCGGCGAGATAAAGGCCAGCGGATAACGCTGCGCCAGCGCCGGGTTGCTGGTCGGACCTTCACGCGGCGGGTTGTAATCGGGCAGCGGATCGTGGCCTTGGGCTTTAGCGGTCTCGCTCCAGAATTCGCATTTGCCGGAGGGCGTCGGGAAGCCGCCGTTGGCGAAAGGCGCTGCCGGGATGTTGAGACGCTGCCAGCCGCGTTCCTTCAGCGAATCCCAGCTGATGCCGTCCATCGCGGGCGCCTTCGAATCCAGCGCCTGGCGGCACAGGTCTTCGTCGGAATCGCGCAGGCAGGCGTCGTCGAAACCCATGCGCGCGGCAAGCAGGCGGAACACTTCGGCATTGGGTTTGGATTCGCCGAGCGGTGCAATCGCCGGCCGGCTGGATTGCACGTAAAGATGGCCGTACGATTTGTGGATGTCGTGGTGTTCGAGTTGCGTCGTCGCCGGCAGCAGGATGTCGGCGTAATCGGCGGTGTCGGTCTGGAAAATCTCGTGCACCACCGTGAACAGGTCTTCGCGCAAGAAACCGGCAACCACCTTGCGCGACTCCGGACATACCGCCACCGGATTGTTGTTATAAACGAACACGGCTTTCACCGGCGGTTGGGCGCTGGTCAGTGCATCGCCCAGCGCAGCGAGGTTGATGATGCGCGGTTTGCCTTGGATCAGCTCCGGACGTTCCAGCGCACGATGGTTGAAGTCGTAAAAGTCGGCGGTGGTCATGATCACGCCGCCGGAGGCTTCGCGCCACGCCCCGGTGAGCGCCGGCAGGCAGGCGATGGTGCGTGTTGCCATGCCGCCGCCGGCATGGCGCTGCATGCCGTAGTTCAAGCGGATCATCGCGGCGGGGGTGCCGGCATATTCGCGGGCGAGGGTGATGATTTCTGCAGCGCTGATACCGCAGATTGCTGCGGCGCGCGCCGGTGTCCATTCGCGGACCCGCGCTTTGAGTGGTTCAAAGCCCAGCGTGTGTTGCGCGACATAATCGGCATCGATCAGATT
>JAKFUJ010000251.1 GCA_021732805.1 Betaproteobacteria bacterium
GGAGACCGCCATCGCCTATGCCAAGGCGCTGCGCGACTATCCGCTGTTCTGGTACGAAGAAGCCGGCGACCCGCTGGATTTTGCATTGCAGGCGGCGCTGGCAGAGTTTTATCCGGGACCGATGGCCACCGGCGAAAACCTGTTCAGCCACCAGGATGCACGCAACCTGCTGCGTTACGGCGGCATGCGTCCGGACCGCGACTGGCTGCAGTTCGACTGCGCCCTTTCTTACGGCCTGTGTGAATACGAGCGCACGCTGCAGGAACTCAAAATCGCCGGCTGGTCGCCTTCTCGCTGCGTGCCGCACGGCGGCCACCAGATGTCGCTGAACATCGCCGCGGGCCTGGGACTCGGCGGCAACGAAAGTTACCCCGACCTGTTCCAGCCCTACGGCGGATTCCCGGACGGTGTCAAAGTGGAAAACAGCATCATCACCATGCCCGAACTGCCGGGCATCGGCTTCGAAGGCAAATCCGATCTGATCAAGGTCATGCATGAATTGGCACAATAAGCTGGCGCAATAAAGCGGATTTCCACAACAGTGCTGCGGCGCGAACGCTCAGGCGTGGCCGGCGCCACCGTCATCACGTTCACAATGTTCGGCTGCAGCCAGCGCTGTCGCGGCAAGGTCAAGCGCCAACCGGCGTCCTGTCGCAAGAGGTGCATGCAACATCGCCGTGCGTGCAGCCAAAGCCATGGCCAGCGCCTGCATCACATCACCGTTTGCAGTCTTACCCAGCACCCGCAGTTCGCGGTCAATCGCACCGAGCACTGCAGTCAGCAACTGCGACACTTGCACCGCAGACAGGGTTTCCGAATGCAGCGGGAATTCGAAGGCAATGCGTTCACCGGTGGCCGTAGTGACGTCGTAGGGCAGCAGCAGCACCATGTAAAAACCTCCGGGTTCGTGGCTATGCAACCATGGTAACAGTCACTCCCGTCTTCAAATAAAAAAGGCCCCATTCGGGACCTTTTTTGTTTCTGGCGGAGAGGGTGGGATTCGAACCCACGATACGCTTGCGCGTATTCCGGTTTTCGAGACCGGTACATTCAACCACTCTGCCACCTCTCCGGAAATCCGTTGCTGCTGTGGCAAGGGGCCGCATTCTACCAGCGCAACGGCGCTAACGCACGGCCGGCGCCAGCGACTGCAGTCCGCCCATGTAAGGCTGCAGCGCCGCCGGGATGTCGATGCCGCCGTCGGCGCGCTGGTAATTCTCCAGAACGGCAACCAATGTGCGTCCCACCGCCAGCCCCGATCCATTCAGCGTATGCACCAGCTCGGGCTTGTTTTTATCGTTGCGGTAACGCGCCTGCATGCGTCGTGCCTGGAAACTTTCGAAATTGCTGCATGACGAAATCTCGCGATAGGCATTCTGCCCCGGCAGCCAGACTTCGATGTCGTAGGTCTTGGCCGCGGAAAAACCCATGTCGCCGGTGCACAGCGTGACCGTGCGGTACGGCAGTCCGAGTTTTTTCAGAATCGTTTCGGCATGAGCCGTCAGTTCTTCGTGCAATTCGTACGATTTTTCGGGCAACGCGATCTGTACCAATTCGACCTTGTCAAACTGGTGCTGGCGAATCATGCCGCGGGTGTCCTTGCCGTAGGAGCCGGCCTCGCTGCGGAAGCACGGCGTATGGCAGACGAATTTCAGCGGCAGGTCGGACGGTGGGAGTATCTGGTCACGGACAAAATTGGTGACCGGATATTCCGCGGTCGGAATCAGGTAGAGATCGCGGCCTTCGATCTTGAACAGATCATCCTTGAACTTGGCGAGACTGGATACGCCGTTGGCGCACTCGCCCGTCACCATGTACGGCGCATACACCTCGGTGTAGCCGTGCTCCTGCGTGTGCACGTCCAGCATGAACTGCGCAAGCGCCCGGTGCAGCCGCGCCACGCCGCCGCGCAGTACCGAAAAACGCGCGCCGGCGATCTTGCCTGCGGTGTCGAAATCCAGCCCCAGCGCGGCGCCCACGTCCACATGGTCCTTCACCACAAAATCGAACTTGCGCGGTTCGCCAACACGCCGCACTTCAACATTGTCGTCGGCGGATTTGCCGACGGGCACCGAGGCATGCGGAAGATTCGGAATCACCATCAGGAATTCATTGAGCCGCTGCTGTACGTCTTCGAGTTTTGTTTCCAGCGACTTCCGTTGTCCGGCCTGGGCGTTGACCTCCGACATCAGCGCAGAAGCGTCTTCCTTTTCTGCTTTCAGCTGGCCGATCTGTTTGGACAACACATTGCGTTTGGCCTGCAGTTCCTGGGTTTCTGTCTGTATGGCCTTGCGCTCCGCTTCCAGCGCGGCGAACTGCATTGTATCCAGCGTGTAACCACGATCAGCCAATCGTTGTGCTACGACCTGCACATCGGCGCGTAATGTATTGATGTCGAGCATGTCAGCCTCACACCGTTTCAATCCTGAAAAGAGCCGCCATTATCGGCGAGTTCTTCAGCGCCAGCCAGCCCTCTCCGCCTTGACTTGACACATTGGCGAGCACCCTTCTACAGTCGACCCCCGTTTATTTTTCATTTTCTGATACGAGACCATGCCTACTGTGCGTGCGCCCAATATCCCCGGCTTCATTCCCCACACCCAAAAACCCGAAACGCGTTTCCCGCCCGGCGCCTGTGATTGCCACGCCCATGTATTCGGCCCGCAGCAACGTTTTCCATACCTCGCCGGCGCTGCCTACATCCCGCCCGATGCGGTGACCACGGATTACGTCGGTATGCTGAAAAACAACGGCTGCGATCGCGGTGTGCTGGTTCAGCCCAGTGTTTATGGCACCGACAACAGTTGCATGATCGATGCACTGCGCTCCGGACTCCATGCGCTGCGCGGCATCGCCGTGGTTGAAGCAGGCATATCAGACAGCGAACTTGCCGATCTGCATGCTGCCGGCGTGCGTGGTGTGCGTATCAACCTTGCATCGGAAACCGAAGGCCTGACACTCTCGGACGGGGAACGTCTGGCGCCGCGATTGAAAGAGCTGGGCTGGCATCTGCAGTTTTACCTCGACCTGCCGAAAATGCCCGAGGCCGAGGCCAAGCTCGCAAAATTAAAAATTGATATCGTCATCGACCATTTTGCGCGCTGCCAGGCGCAGAGCGGTATCAACGCACCCGCGTTTCAGGCCCTGCAGCGACTGGTCAGTCGCGACAACTGCTGGGCAAAAATCATGGGGCCTTATTTCACTTCAAAAAACGCGCCGCTGTATCCGGAAGTTACGCCGCTGGCCCGCACGTTGGTGGCTGCAGCGCCGGACCGTATCGTCTGGGGCACCGACTGGCCGCACCCCGGCGCACGGGCGCTGATGCCCGAAGATCATTTGCTTGCCGACCTGCTTGCGGTGTGGGCGCCGGATGAACAGCAGCGACGCAAAGTGCTGGTGGACAATCCGGCGCGACTGTACCGATTCTAAAATATCAATAAAAACAATTACTTAAATACAATTTACAGAATGGGCAGGATATACAGGATAAAACCCTGACGCTCCTTGTTCTGGAGTTTTATCCTGCACATCCTGTACATCCTGTTAATTCCAGCCTTTTTCTACGACTTCCCGCTCTTGCGATCCAACGCACGCAGGTGCATGAGTTTCTCGGCGATCTTTCCCTCCAGCCCACGATCCGTCGGTTCGTATAAGGCTGGCGGCTTCATGCCATCCGGCAGGTAATTTTCACCGGCGGCGTACGCTTCCGGTTCATCGTGGGCATAACGGTATTCGCGACCGTAACCCAGTTCCTTCATCAATTTGGTCGGCGCATTGCGCAGATGCTCCGGTACTGGTCGCGACTGATCGTTGCGCACCAGTTCGCGTGCACGGTTGTGGGCAACATAGGCGGCATTGCTTTTCGGCGCGACCGCCAGATACAACGTGGCTTCCGCCAAAGCGAGTTCACCCTCCGGTGAACCAAGTCGCTCGTAAGTTTCGCAGGCATCCAGCGCCATGCGCAGCGCGCGCGCATCGGCAAGGCCGATATCCTCCACCGCCATGCGGATCAGCCGCCGGCCGAGATACAGCGGATCGGCGCCGCCATCGAGCATGCGCGTGAGCCAGTACAACGCGGCATCCGGCGCTGAACCACGCACCGATTTATGCAGTGCCGATATCTGGTCGTAAAACGCATCGCCGCCCTTGTCGAAACGGCGCAGGCTTTGCGTCAGCGTCTGTTTGACAAAATCATCGCCGATATCGGTTTGTTTGCTTTGTGTGGCTGCCGTCGCCACCTGCTCCACCATGTTCAGCAACCGGCGCGCGTCGCCATCGGCATAAGCCACCAGGCTGTCCCGGGCGGTATCTGATAATTTAAATAAAAACAATGACTTACCTATGGATCGCTCAACCAGTCCGGCGAGGTCAACTTCGGTCAGTGGCTGCAGCACGTACACCGCGGCGCGCGACAACAGCGCACTGTTGACTTCGAACGACGGATTCTCGGTGGTCGCACCGATGAAGGTGATCAGCCCCTGCTCGACGAACGGCAGAAAGGCATCCTGCTGCGATTTGTTGAAGCGATGCACTTCATCGACAAACAGAATGGTGCGCCGCCCGCTATGCTGCAACACGACTTCGGCGCGCGCCACCGATTCACGGATTTCCTTGACCCCGGCAAGCACTGCAGAAATCGCGATGAATTCGGCATCAAAAGCCTGCGCCATCAACCGCGCCAGCGTGGTTTTGCCGACGCCGGGCGGTCCCCACAGAATCATCGAATGCGGTTTGCCGGCCTCGAATGCAAGACGCAGCGGTTTGCCGGCGCCGAGCAGATGCTGCTGTCCGACCACCTCATCCAGTGTGCGCGGCCGCATGCGCTCGGCCAGCGGCGCATCGGGATCTCGTTTCGCGAACAGGTCGTTCACGCT
>JAKFUJ010000103.1 GCA_021732805.1 Betaproteobacteria bacterium
GAGCAGGTCGGCGTATGCCGGGATTTTGCGCACTTGATGATTGCACTGTGCCGTGCCGTCAATATTCCCGCTCGTTTTGTCACCGGCATCGATTTCGGCGCCGATCCGATCCTGGGTCCGCCCGATTTCCATGCCTATGTCGAAGTTTTTCTGAGTGACCGCTGGTATTTGTTCGATCCCAGCGGCGTTTCCCCGCCAATGGGATTGATCCGGATCGGTACCGGACGCGACGCAGCGGATGTTGCGTTCGCGACACTGTTCGGGGCCATCAATTCGTCAGCGCCGGTGATTGCAATCGAGGCGGTCAGTGATCCGGATAACGGCATCGTCCTGCCCCGGATCTGTGATGAAGCGTTGTCTACCTGTGGCACAAATACGCAAAAAACGGCAACACCGGCAGTCCCGGTTCCTGCATGACATTAGTGCCGATTAAACCCGGGGCGCGCCTTGCTCCCACATGACGTCGCATTTCTGTTCGGAGGCTGCGGACAGCAACTGGATCAGCGGATAGGCGCGCGAACGCAGACCCACCCGGGGTTCGGCATCGTCATCCTTCGTTTCCCGTTTTTCGTTTTTATCGCCGTCCTCGTCGGGAATTGCCGCCAATCCCTTTTTAAGCTGGGCAATAGCAGCCGGCAGGTCTGCGGCAAGTAGCGCGCCGGGCACGGTTCCGCTGTGCCCGGCCATTTTCAGCAGTGTGACCGCTACATCGCCAAACAGCGTGATGCTGCTCCATGCCTTGGTATGAAAAGTGACAAGCATCCGGACTCCTTGATTGGGGCGGCGCGTTAAATGACGGCTGAAATGATTGTTATCAGGCCCTAGAACTGAAGATTGCCTGCGCCGAACAGTCCGATCAGGCCGATGACAATCAGATAAAAAGCGACGATATAGTTGAGCAACCTGGGGATGACCAGTATGAGGATGCCGGCGATCAGGGATACCAGGGGTGTAAGACCAAGTGTAATGTTCATGAAAATCCCTTTCTTGTGTTTCAGGTGTTTTGAATATCATGACTATAGCCGATGAAAGATCGGACTTCATGGCGGCAAAGGAGTTCCCGGTTTGCCAGAAGACCGGTTTTCATTTTATTCGTGTCAGGTTCCTGCAGCAAAATCAGCGCCTGTCCATCGGGGAAACGCTAATCATGATCCGGTTTGAGCCCGTAGCCTGTGTGCGCAGCGACCGCACCGGGATGCCGGCCGGTTGCCGGGCGAACGTCGAGTCGCGCATCGGGTTTGATCCGCAGCATGCAAAAGGATCGGCCGGTCTCGGCGAGTTCCCGCATATCACCGTCATATTTCATCCTGGGCGGATTCCCGCGTTCCAACGCGGCGCCCATGTGCAGCTGAGCGCATGTTTGCACGCATCGCGGGAGGCTGTCGTGAAGAAATCAATCGGAGCGCTAAATCCTGCTTCAGGCCCTGACCTGAACGATACTCTGCATACAGACCGGATAAAGCGGTTGGAGCCATGTAATATCGCGAAGGGAGCCGAACGAATTTTGACGCAGCGCTGATCGGAACCTTCAATCAGCCGCGCTTTGTCGTGACCCTGCCGGACTTCAATGACATGTTGCGTATGGCCTCTGTCGTTATCGTCATAATCCTGCTGGTCGCGGTCGTCACCGCGTGTTCCCCGCTGGGCGTGCTCAATACGCTGACGCCGGCTTCCGGGTATGTTGCGACTCTGGACGTTGCATATGGGCACGATCCGCGCGAAAAACTGGATGTCTACCAGCCGCGCCCGCCGGCGGCTGGCGAGGCGCCGCGCGGCGGCTACCCGGTGGTCGTGTTTTTCTATGGTGGTACCTGGGTCAGCGGTGATCGCCGCGATTACAAATTCATCGGCGAAGCGCTGGCGGCGCAGGGCGTAGTCACGGTCGTCGCGGATTACCGGCTGTATCCGCAGGTTCGTTACCCTGATTTTCTGACGGATTGCGCGCGTGCGGTGGCGTGGGCACAACGTGAGGCGGCCAATTACGGAGGCGATGCCCGGCGTTTATATGTGATGGGACACAGCTCGGGAGCCTACAACGCCGCAATGCTGGCCCTCGACCCTCGCTGGTTGACCGCTGCCGGGCTTGCGCCATCGGCATTGGCCGGCTGGATCGGACTGGCGGGGCCTTATGATTTTTTGCCGATCAAGAATCCGGACGCCCAGCCGGTTTTTAATCATCCGGATTATCCTGAGGGTTCGCAACCCATCGATTATGTGTCAAAGATGGCGCCACGCACATTTCTCGGCGTGCCGGGCAGTGATGATCTTGTTGATCCCGCGCGCAATACAAAGCAGCTGGCGGCGAAACTCGGTGCGGCAGGGGTTCCCGTCACGCTCAGGATTTATGACAGGGCAAACCACTACACGCTGATTGCGGCATTTGCCCGTCCGCTGCGCAGCCTGGAGCCGGTGCTCAAGGACGTTGCCGGTTTCGTGCGAGAAAAGAATGCCGCGCACTGAAGCCGATTGACAATCGCTTTGCAGCCAATACGCGAGATACTGAAGTGGTTGTTTGGCGTTCTCTTTGCGCTTGCCGGCGCCAATCACTTTATCAACACCGGATTCTATGTGGGCATCATGCCGCCCTATCTGCCCTGGCATACGGCGCTTGTCTATGCCAGTGGCGCAGCAGAAATAATACTGGGTCTGGCGCTGTTGTTTCGTCGTGTGGAGCGGCTTGCGGCATGGGGCATGATTGTGCTGATGATTGCGGTGACCCCGGTTCACATTCAGATGGCGATCCATCCGGAACTGTATCCGGACTACAGTCAGGCTGCTTTGTGGGACCGTCTGCTGTTGCAAGGTGTGCTGATCGGATTGGCTTTCTGGTTCACACGCCCGCGTCCTGTATAAAACCATCGTGATTTGAGTCAAGTCCTCATCGTGCTGGTTCCGGCGTAATCCGGGGATTTCCGTAAGTTTCCCGCAAGGTGAAGTAAGTCTGCCGCAAGCTCTGCAGCGGAAAATAGTACCTGTGCTGCCGGCAAAGCGGTTCCCAAGACGCGACTGCAGCAAGCCGAAACCACCAACAGGAGCTGCCATGAACAAATTTGTATCCGGAATCGCGTTGTTGCTGATGCCGTTGCTGTCTATTGCCAACGATGAAGTCGTCGCTGTTGCGCCGCAGGTTGATGCAGATCCCACGGGCCTGATCGTGTTTGCCGTTGTCCTGGTGGGCATGATCGGCGGCTATGCCTTCGTGATCTGGAGGAACGAGAGCAAAAAGAAAGACGCTATCAAATAAACGGTTTACGGGCTTCGACCCGTAAAAAAAGCGCTCCGCGGAGCGCCTTTTTTTATGGTGTGGCTACTGGATCAGAAATAAGCCTGCCCACGTTTTACCGGCGGCGTCCAGTTGCAGTCCGCCCACGGACCGTCACCTTGTTCCTTGATGTATGAAATCCGCCCGCGCTTCGAGGGTTTCTGCTTGCCCGAAAAAAACGCCTGCAGCCAGTCGAACACGTAATCATGGCAGTCCATGCCGCCAAGATTGCTGATGCTCCACAGCGGGTGATACTGGTTTTCAAACACCCACATCTCTTTCGGCACCTTGAGATCCGCATAGGCTTCAATGGCGTCTTCCAGCGGGCACAAGGGATCGAATTCACCGGTGACCAGCAGCGTCGGGCACTGGATCTTGTCGAGATGGCCGCGCACCGTCATGCCTTTGGCGACTTCTTCGTCAAACAGCGCTTCGTCTTCATAACCCGCCATGTACATGAACATCTGTTTGAAGCGCGGTGAGGATTGCGTGAAGATGGTGTTGTTCGGATTGAAGCAGGCGACCGAACTGACAACCACCGCTGCGCGATGGTCGTAGCTGGAAAGGCGCAGCGACCAGTAACTGCCCATGCTGATGCCGTAAATCGCGATCTTGTTTTTGATGACTTCCGGGCGTTTGCGCAGGTAGCTGATCACGGCGGCGCCGGCGCGTTCGTAGTTGTCGCCGACTGCGCGGATTTTCTGCATGCTGGAATTGCCCTGGCCGGGGCCGTCCATCGCCAGCACGTGAAAGCCGCGGGCGAGACCGATGTTGTGGTACGCCTTGGGGAATACCTCCTTCGACTGATCCATGCCCGGCACGTAAATCACCACCGGCGCGCGGCGGCGGTCCGGCAGCAGGTGCAGCAGGCAGGAAATGGTCGTGCCGTTGTCGAAAGGCACTTCGACGCGCTCAATCGGATAGTCCGCAGTCTGCGTGCGCCGGTCGACCATTTCCGAGAGTTTGCGATAGAGCTGCTTTTTCACCGGATGGTTGTCGAAATAAATCGGGTGCTGCGCCATGCGGTAGGCTTCAATCGCGTGGTCGTAGTGGTACGTAGCACTCGCCTTGGCGCCGCGTGACTGCGCCAGCCGGGCCAGGCGTTCATGGCGTTCGGCGGCCTCGCGCCAGACCTTGGGCAGCATCCGGTAATTGCGGGCGCGCTTGCCGGCGGGGACCTCAATGTCGTCGCGCTCGAAATTCTGTACGCGACCGCGCATGTTCAGCGCCAGGTCGAGCATCCATTGCTGGTTGTCGCGTTCGGTTCTCAATTTTCGGATCACGGCGTCTCCCCCGGGTTTTTCTTGCAGACGGAAGATTCTAGCTTACGCCGCATTGCCGGTAACCGAGCAGGCGGCTAAGATGCGCGTTGCCGTTACCGGAGCGCAGTCAGCCATGATCGAATTTGCATCCCGCCTGTCGAGAATCAACCTGTCGCCCAGCTCCATGGCGGCGCAGAAAGTACGCGAACTGCGCGCAGCCGGCCGCGACGTCGTGGGCCTGACCATCGGCGAACCGGATTTCGAAACCCCTGCCCATGTCAAACGCGCGGTGATTGCCG
>JAKFUJ010000385.1 GCA_021732805.1 Betaproteobacteria bacterium
GGGGGACAACATTTCGATCACGGTGGCGCTGATCCAGCCCATCGCGATGGAAGAGGGGCTGCGCTTTGCCATCCGTGAGGGCGGCAGGACCGTCGGCGCCGGCGTCGTCGCCAAAGTGATCGAGTAAGGCTGCAGGCCAGTAGCTCAACTGGCAGAGCGTCGGTCTCCAAAACCGAAGGTTGGGGGTTCGATTCCCTCCTGGCCTGCCAACAACAGGCAGCATGAATACCGGAAACCGGGTTAACAGCCCGGCGTTCCGCAAAGCACAAGGCGGTTGTTAACAGTGGACAAGATCAAGATTGCGGTGGCGGTGTTGCTGGTTGCCGCGGGTATCGGCGGGTTTTATTACCTGCAGGAAAGCGCCACGGTAATCCGTCTGGCGGCGTTTCTGGCCGGACTCGCCGCGGGCGCGGCCGTGCTGTGGACCACCGCGGCGGGTCAGGGATTTTTCGCCTTTGCCCAGGAATAGGCAGCGGAAACGCGCAAGGTGGTGTGGCCGACACGCAATGAAACACTGCAGGCGACGGCGATCGTGTTTGTGTTCGTGGTCATCATGGCGCTGTTCATGTGGGTGGTGGACGGCATCCTGTTGTGGATCGTCAAAAAGCTGATTGGCGGGGAATGATGAGCAAGAAATGGTATGTCGTTCACGCGTATTCGGGCTTTGAAAAAAGCGTGCAGCGCGCATTGCTTGATCGCATCCGTCGCGCCGGCATGGAAGAGCAGTTCGGACAGATTCTGGTTCCTGTCGAAGAAGTGGTCGAGATGAAGGGCGGTCAGAAGAGCATCAGCGAGCGCAAGTTCTTTCCGGGCTACGTGCTGGTCGAAATGGAAATGACCGACGAGTCGTGGCACCTGATCAAGAACACCGCGAAAGTCACCGGTTTTGTCGGCGGCACCGCGACCAAGCCGACGCCGATCTCGGACAAGGAAGTGCAGAACATCCTGAACCAGATTCAGCAGGGTGTGGAGAAGCCGCGCCCCAAGGTGCTGTTCGAGGTGGGCGAGGCGGTGCGCGTCAAGGATGGCCCCTTCGCCGATTTTCACGGCAATGTGGAAGACGTCAATTACGACAAGAGCAAATTGCGCGTGTCGGTGACGATTTTTGGTCGTTCGACCCCGGTCGAGCTGGATTTCGGTCAGGTCGAAAAGGCCTGATTTCGGTTTTTTTGTTAACAACCCCGGGGAGGGTGCCGGATTTTTTGACCGAATCCCGTTTGAACCCGCAAGGAGAGTGTAAATGGCAAAGAAAATAGTCGGCTTCATCAAGTTGCAGGTGCCGGCGGGCAAGGCAAATCCTTCGCCGCCCATTGGCCCGGCGCTCGGCCAGCGCGGCCTGAACATCATGGAATTCTGCAAGGCGTTTAATGCCGCCACGCAGAAAATGGAGCCCGGTCTGCCGGTGCCCGTGGTGATCACTGCGTTCCAGGACAAGAGCTTCACCTTCATCATGAAGACGCCGCCGGCGTCGATCCTGATCAAGAAGGCGGCGAAGATCGAGAGCGGCAGCAAGCGCCCGAACACCGACAAGGTAGGCAAAATCACCCGCGCCCAGGTCGAGGAAATTGCCAAAACGAAAATGCCTGATCTGACGGCGGCCGATCTGGATGCGGCAGTGCGCACCATTGCCGGCAGTGCCCGCAGCATGGGTGTCGAAGTGGAGGGTGTGTAAATGGCCAATATTTCCAAGCGCTACAAAACGGTGCGCAGCAAGGTTAACCGCGACAAGCTGTACGCGCTGAAAGACGCGCTGCAACTGGTCAAGGAAAGCGCCACCGCCAAATTCAACGAAGCCGTCGATGTTGCGATCAATCTCGGCATTGATGCCAAGAAATCCGACCAGAACGTGCGCGGTTCCGTGGTGCTGCCGCAGGGCACCGGCAAGACCGTGCGGGTTGCGGTGTTTGCGCAGGGCGACAAAGCCCAGCAGGCGAAGGATGCCGGCGCCGATCTGGTGGGTTTTGACGATCTGGCCGCTGAAATCAAGGGCGGCAAGATGGATTTTGACGTGGTGATCGCCACCCCGGATGCGATGCGCGTGGTCGGCCAGTTGGGCCAAGTGCTCGGTCCGCGCGGCCTGATGCCGAACCCGAAAGTGGGTACGGTGACCCAGGATGTGACGCTGGCGGTGAAAAACGCCAAGGCCGGTCAGGTGCAGTATCGCGCCGACAAGGCCGGCATCGTGCAATGTACGATCGGTCGTGCGTCGTTCACCGTCGATGCGCTGGAGGAAAATCTCCGTGCGCTGGTCGATGCAGTGAACAAATCGCGTCCGGCGGGGACCAAAGGCATCTACCTGCGCAAGGTCGCGGTGTCGAGCACCATGGGTCCCGGCGTGCGTGTCGATCAATCGAGCTTCGCGCAGTCGCAACAGTAATTTGAAGTCCCTGCGCGGGTCGCGCGGGGCAGTAACTTTGGGCCGCCGGCAGTCATATTGTCGGCGGGTTGTCAAAGACCGTAGGCACCGAAAGGTTTAATTTTTGGAAGAAGGCCGCTGGCGAACTGCCGGTGACTGGACACTGAAGTCTACGCAGACGGTGTGCCCGAAACAGGTCAAACATGTTCATGTCTGGCTCCTGGATCAGTCGCCGTGTAACAGCGGTGGGTGCAGAACGAAGAAGCGTGAATGGAGAGCCGTATTACGGTGATTTGTTCGTCTTTCCAGGTTCAGTATCCGCTGGTTAACGTTTAACGTTTAACGGAGAACGACTTTGAGTCTTAATCTGGAGCAGAAGCAAGCGGTAGTGGCCGAAGTGAGCGCGCAGGTTGCGCAAGCCCAGACCATCGTACTCGCCGAGTACCGCAGCCTGCCCGTGGAAGCGATGACTGACCTGCGCAAGAAAGCGCGTGAGTCGGGCGTGTATTTCCGCGTTCTGAAGAATTCCCTGGCGCGCCGCGCCGTTGCCGAAACGCCGTTCAAAGCATTGGCTGACCAGATGAACGGTCCGCTGGCCTATGGCATTTCGAGCGACCCGGTAGCGGCTGCCAAGGTGCTGCACGAGTTCTCCAAGGGGAACGAGAAGTTGGTGATCAAGGGCGGCGCAATGCCGAATGTCGTGATGAGCGCCGCGGAAATTGCGGTGCTTGCCAAGATGCCCGGCCGTCAGGAACTGCTCGCGACCTTGTTGGGAACCATGCAGGCGCCCGTTGCCAAATTTGTGCGCACCCTCAACGAGGTGCCAACCAAGTTTGTGCGCGGGCTTGCTGCTGTGCGGGATCAGAAAGAAAAGCAGGCGGCGTAAGACCGTACCCGAGGGTACGCCGGCCGCATTACAGTAACTAATTGTTTTTATTAACTTTTTAGTATTCAGGAGAACGACATGGCTGTTGCCAAAGCAGAAATCCTCGACGCTGTTGCCAATCTGACGGTGCTCGAGCTGTCCCAGCTGATCAAGGACATGGAAGAGAAGTTCGGTGTATCGGCCGCTGCCGCTGCTGTTGCCGTTGCGGCCCCGGCCGCCGGCGGCGCTGCTGCTGCTGAAGAAAAAACTGAGTTCACGGTCAACCTGACCAGCTCGGGTGCCAACAAGGTCAACGTTATCAAAGTGGTACGCGCGGTAACCGGCCTCGGCTTGAAAGAAGCCAAGGATCTGGTGGACGGTGCACCGAAGGCCGTCAAGGAAGGTATTTCGAAGGCCGACGCTGATGCCATCCTTAAACAGATTACCGAGGCAGGCGGCACGGCGGAAATCAAGTAATTGCTGCATCTTGCGCCGGCCGGCGGTTACCCGCCAACCGGCGTCTTTTGACTGTTTTGCTGAAGGTTGAAAGTGGCAGGTCATCAGTTTGCGTCGTTGTTTGTGCATGCTTGTGATCTGCAACATTTGACTTTCTGACCCTGCTCCGGAGTGGACATGGCTTATTCATTCACCGAAAAGAAACGCATCCGCAAAAGTTTTGCCAAACGTGAGAGCGTGCTGCAGGTCCCGTACCTGCTGACCACACAGCTCGAATCGTTCGCGGCTTTTCTGCAGGAATTCACGCCACCCAACGCGCGCAAGAATGAAGGCCTGCAGGCGGCGTTCACCAGCATATTCCCGATCGAGAGCCATTCGAAGAATGCGCGCCTCGAGTTCGTGAGCTATGCCCTCGGCATGCCGCCGTTCGACGTCAAAGAGTGCCAACAGCGTGGCCTGACGCTGGCTGCGCCGTTGCGCGCCAAGGTGCGTCTGACGATCATGGACAAGGAGGCGTCCAAGCCCACGATCAAGGAAGTGAAGGAGCAGGAAGTCTACATGGGCGAGATTCCGCTGATGACCGTCACCGGCTCGTTCGTCATCAACGGCACCGAGCGCGTGATCGTGTCGCAGCTACATCGTTCTCCCGGCGTGTTCTTCGAGCATGATCGCGGCAAGACCCACTCTTCCGGCAAGCTGCTGTTTTCGGCGCGGATCATCCCGTACCGCGGTTCATGGCTGGATTTCGAATACGACGCCAAGGACTACCTGTATTTCCGCGTTGACCGCCGTCGCAAGATGCCGGTGACGATCCTGCTGAAGGCGCTGGGGCTTAGCTCCGAGCAGATTCTCAAGGAATTTTTCGTATTCGACACCTTCCATATTTCGAAGGGCGGTATCGAGTTCGAATTGAAGCCGGAGCGCATGCGTGGTGAAACCGCGCGCTTTGACATCACCGCCAAGGGCGGCAAGCTGATTGTCGCCAAGGACAAGCGGATCACCGTCAAACACGTGCGCGACATGGAAGCCGCCGGCCTGAAACGCCTGGATGTGCCGGAAGATTTTCTGATCGGCCGAGCGCTGGCGTGCAATGTCATCGACAAATCCACCGGCGAACTGGTCGCCAACGCCAACGATGAGATC
>JAKFUJ010000368.1 GCA_021732805.1 Betaproteobacteria bacterium
CTCAGCCATCAAGCCACCTGCCCCGGTTTGACGCTGTCGACGCCCCTGTTGGCCAACATGTCGGCGTGCTCGTTGCCTTCATGTCCGGCGTGGCCCTTGACCCACAACCACTCCATGTCGTGCTGCGCGGCGACCTCATCCAGCAGGCGCCACAGGTCTTCATTTTTGACCGGTTTTTTATCAGCCGTTTTCCAGCCGCGTTTTTTCCAGGCATGAATCCACTCAGAGATACCCTGCTGCACATATTTGGAATCGGTGTGCAGGCGCACACGGCAGCGACGTTTCAATGCCTCCAGCGCGCGGATCACCGCAGTCAGTTCCATGCGGTTGTTGGTGGTATGCGCTTCCCCGCCGAACAGTTCCCGGGTTTTGCCGCCGCTGCGGAGCAGCGCCCCCCAGCCGCCGGCGCCCGGATTGCCCTTGCATGCGCCGTCGGTATGAATCTCAACGACGCCTTCTGATGCTTCATTCATTTCGTTCATTCCGTCGCTCATTGCGTACGCACCCGCGCCGCCGTGGCTTCCTCGTCGCGCACGCGCTCCGGCACCGGTGACAGATTTTTCTGCGGCGCCACACGATCACTCCATTTCGGCATGATCAAACGGATGCCGCGTACGCGCTTGATCGCCTGCAGGAAAAATACTCCGCCGGCGATCGGCCACCAGCGGTCACCCGCCTTTTCCATGAAGCCAAAACGGTTCAGCCATTTCTGCTCGGCGCACGGCGGCGCATAACAGGCCATGGAACCGGCGACGATTTCGAGGCCGACCAGCGCAAACCAGTCCTTGACCCGCGGCAGGTGGATGAAATGACCGTCCCATGGAAAACTCCGCCGCCTGCCGATACTCCGCCGCAATCCCCACAGGCTCAACGGGTTGAAACCGGCAATAATCACATGGCCCTCTGGGCGCAGTACGCGGGCGACTTCACGCACCACCTGGTGCGGATGTCCTGAAAACTCCAGGGTATGCGGCAATATCATCAGGTCGATGCCGTTGGATTCAACGGGCAGATCGCCAAAATCGGTGCGCAGGCCGACTGTCCCGTACGGCCCCGCAAACACGCGATGTGAAATCCGGCTCGAACGCAGCAGATCAATCTGCGGCAATCCGAGCTGCATCGCGTGATAGCCGAAAATGTCTGCGACCGCTTCGTCAAAATATTTCTGTTCGTGCTCAACGAGGTAGCGGCCCGGCGGACTCGCCAGCCATTCCGTTGCGGCAAGGCTGTCCGCTGAATTTTTGTCCACTGCATTTGACATGACGCGAGTTTAAATCATAATCGAACGCTGTTCAGAAATGGAGCCCGAATCATGGCAATCTACGAAATCGTGCCGTTGCGCGCATTCTCCGACAATTACATCTGGACCATACGCGACGGCAGCCACGCAGCCGTGGTCGATCCCGGCGATGCGCAGCCCGTGCTGGACTATCTGGCGCGCGAGAAACTCGAACTGGTCGCCATACTCAATACGCACCACCACGCCGATCATGTCGGCGGCAACGCAGCCTTGCTGGCTCGGACCAGGGTGCCGGTGTTTGGTCCGCACGACGAGCGCATTCCGGATGTCAGCGTACGGCTGGCGGACGGTGAGCGCTGCACACTGCCCCATTTCCATATTGAAATGGAGATCATGGAAATTCCCGGCCACACCCGCTCCCACATCTCGTTTCACGGTGACGGCATGCTGTTTTGCGGCGACACCCTGTTTGCCGCGGGCTGCGGCCGCCTGTTCGAAGGCACGCCGCGGCAGATGCACGACTCGCTGACCCGGCTGGCGCGGCTGCCAGACGACACGCGCGTGTACTGCGGTCATGAATACACCCTGGCCAACATCAAATTTGCCAAAGCGGCTGAGCCGGACAACCGCAAGCTGCCTGAACTGGAGGCGCAGATGCAGGCCCTGCGCAACAAGGATCAACCGACGCTGCCCTCGACCATAGGCCGGGAAAAAGCCACCAATCCGTTTCTGCGCGTCTCCGAACCGGCAATCATCCACAGCGCCAGTACACGGGCCACAAAAAAACTCCTGGATCCAGTCAGTGTATTGGCGGAAATCCGTGACTGGAAAAACAACTTTTAAGCACCTTCACTCAACCTCAGACTCAGCCTGCGGATATGACATTAAAATATTGATTTTGAAGGAATATATTGATTGACATCGCTGCAAACGGCAGATACCATCCGCCAATATTTCGCCTTGATCAATAATTCATAAATAATTGATTTTAAAGCGAATTTAAATGGATCCTGAGCGCATGACGACACTCGCTGCCCGTTGCATCCTGTCCAGCACCCTGCTGTTTGCGGCAGCCTGTGCGCAACTGCCCACCGGAGAGCTGGCGGAGCAAGAGACCAAACCGGCAGTGGCAGCCGATCCGATCGCCGTGATGGCGGTCGTCCCCGCGCCCGCATCAGCAGCCACCCCCGCAGTTACCCCCTCCGCACCGCTGGTCAAAGCGCCGCCGCGCGACATGTGGCAACGCATCCGCAGCGACTTCGCCATGAAACGGATGGACACCGATCTGGTCCGGCAATGGGAGAGTTTTTACTCGGCCAAGCCTGAGTATTTTGCGCGCATGGTCGACCGCAGCAGCCATTACCTTTTTCACATCATCGAAGAAATCGAACGGCGCAAAATGCCGTCCGAGGTCGCCCTGCTGCCGATGATCGAATCCGCTTACAACCCGCAGGCCTATTCCAAAGCCCATGCCTCCGGCCTGTGGCAGTTCATTCCCTCCACCGGACGGCTCTACGGCCTGCGCCAGAACTGGTGGTATGACGGCCGGCGCGACGTCATTGCCGCCACCAATGCGGCACTGGACTACCTGGAAAAGCTGTATGCGCAGTTCGGCGACTGGGAACTGGCGCTGGCTTCGTACAACTGGGGCGAAGGCGCGGTTGCACGCGCCATTGCACGCAACCAGGCCAAGGGCCTGCCGGCCGACTACGCCAGCCTGACCATGCCCGCGGAAACCCGCAATTACCTGCCCAAGCTGATTGCCGTCAAAAACATCATTGCCGACCCGGCGCGCTTCGGTGTCACGCTCGCCGGCGTTCCCAACGAGCCCTATTTCGAAGTGGTCACCGTCAAACGCCACATCGATGTCAAACTCGCCGCAAAATTTGCTGGCATGCCGCTGGAGGAATTCAAGTTCCTCAATCCAGCGCACAACAAGGCGGTGATCAAGGCCGGCGGCTCCGAAACCATTGTGTTGCCCCGTAACAAAGTCGCAGCATTCAACGCCAATCTCGAAAACAACGACAAGCCGCTGGTGTCATGGCAGGCCCACACCATCAAACCCGGCGAGAAGCCCGAAAAAATCGCCGCAAAATACGGGATGAGCATGGCCGAACTGAAGCAGGTCAACGGCATCAGCGGCAACAACAAATTCAGCACCGGCCAGTCGCTGCTGGTGCCGGTCACTGCCGGTGCAACACCCAATCTTCCGGATCTGCCGGCAACACCGGTCTCCCTGACCAAGGCCTACAAGGCGGCGAGTTCGAAAAGCGCCAAGCGCAATATCAAGTCCGGCGCCAGACCTGCGCCCAAATCGGCGGTTGCCAAACGCGCTCCGCCAAAAAACGCCAGGGTCGCGGCCAGGCCTGCGCCCAAACCGGCAAAATCTGCATCGTCCACCGTAGTCGCGACGCAGTCGCGTCGTTAGTCCCTGTTACAGAAGACTCGGGCCATCAATCGTAAAGATGGCAGCGCGTAGCATGTGACGCGCTGAAAGCATGCAGTTCAGGATATTGCGCAGAACACTGCGGCAGCGCCGCGCTGCAACGCGGGTGGAAATGACAGCCCGGCGGCGGATTGAGCGGTGACGGCGGATCACCCTCCACCCGGATTACCGCACGCTCCGCCTGCGGGTCCGCCACCGGCACCGCCGACAGCAAGGCCCGTGTATACGGATGTTTGGCGTCGCGCAGCACATCCGCCACCGCTCCACGCTCGACGATGCGCCCCAGATACATCACCGCCACTTCATCAGCCATGTATTCGATCACGGACATGTTGTGGCTGATGAACAGGTAAGCCAGCCCCCTCTCGCGCTGCAGCCGCTTCAGCAAATTGAGTATCTGCGCCTGCACCGACACATCCAGCGCGCTGGTCGGTTCATCACAGACTATCAGTTGCGGCTCCACCGACAGGGCGCGGGCAATGGCAATGCGCTGACGCTGACCGCCGGAGAATTCGTGCGGATAACGACTTTTGACTTCTGGCGGCAGACCGACCTCACCCAGCAACGCATCAATACGCCCCTGACGTTCATCCGGTTCGCCGCCCACACCCAGCGCCATCATGCCTTCCTCCAGCGCATCGCCGATGCGCACCCGCGGATTCAACGACGCGTAAGGGTCCTGGAAAATGATCTGCACCTCGCGGCGGCGTTTACGCATCGCGCCACGTTTCAGTGCAAGCAGATCCTCGCCATCAAACAATACCCGTCCGCCGGTCGGCGCCACCAGCCGCAGCAACCCCTTGCCGACGGTGGTCTTGCCGCAACCGGATTCGCCGACCAGTCCCAGAGTACGCCCCGGCGCGATGTCCAGTGAAACGCCGTCGACGGCTTTAACCTGACCCTTGATAAGCTGCAACAGTCCCTTGCGAACGGGGAAGTGTACTTGCAGGTCTACGACCTGCAACAGTGATGAATGATGAGTGATGAGTGATGAGTGAACTTCGCCGCGCGGTTCTGCCGTCAGCTCATCACTCATCACACCTCGTTCATCATTGCCGTAAAGGTGGCATTTCACCTGCTGTCCGTCGCCCGCCACACTCCACTGCGGAATCGTGGTCGCGCAATGCGCCAGC
>JAKFUJ010000334.1 GCA_021732805.1 Betaproteobacteria bacterium
CTTCTGAAATCTTAGTTAACGATTTCTGACATGTCAATGACGCGGCGTCTTTAATGCGCAATGACTGACGTATGCGCAGGACCGCATCGTGAAATGCGTCTTGCGTCGCGAGGCTTGCACCACCACAATGCACCTGCACCATCACGATGCGGTTTTATTCCAGTGCAGCCTCCTGCAAAAAAGAAAAGAGCGTGTGAACAAAGCCGTTGACCTGCCCGGTCCGTGGATCGTTGTTGCCGTTGCGACCTTTGCGCAGATGGTGGTGGCGATGTCGAACATCCTGCTGCCGACCATTGCGCCGAAACTGGCGGAATCCCTGGCGGTCAGTCCCGTCCTGATCGGTTATCAGGTCAGTCTGACTTTCGGCGTCGCGACATTGTCGACGATGTTTGCCGGTAACGCGGTACTGCGTTTCGGTGCGGCGCGCACCACGCAGTTGTCGGTTCTGTGTTGTGGAACCGGTCTGCTTTTGTTCGCATTTCCACATATTGCGGCGATTGCGCTGGGCTCGGTGTTTGTCGGCATGGGCATGGGCGCCATCAATTCGGCAGCGGCGCACATGCTGGTCACTTATACGCCGCCGCGGCGGCGCAACCTGATGTTCTCGATCAAGCAGACCGGCGTGCCGGTGGGCGGTGTGATCATCTCGCTGACTGCGCCGGCCATCGCCGTGCATTATGGTTTTCGCTGGTCACTGCTGATGATCGTGGTGGTGATCGCGGTGTTGGTGATTTTCACGCAGCGTCATCGCGCACGCTGGGATCATGACCGCGGCGGCGCGAATCACGGTGATCAGGTCGCTTTCGGCGGCGTGCCGCTGGTATGGCGTCAGGCCAATCTGCGCTGGGTATCGCTGGTAGCGATGATTTTTTCCGGCATCCAGCGCTGCGTGCTGAGCTTTACGGTGATATTTCTGGTGGCCGAAGGACGTTTCAGCCTGGTCGAGGCCGGGGTCATGCTGTCGGTGGTACAGGTGGGCGGATCGTTTTCACGTATTTGCTGGGGCTGGCTGGCCGACCGGCTGGGCAGCAGTCTGCAGGTGATGATGATTATTTGCGTGATTACGATGGGGTCTATGCTGACACTGGTGTTTTTTGATTCGGAATGGAATAAGTTATTGATTTATTTATTATTTTTTGTAATCGGCATCGCTTCCGTCGGTTGGAACGGGGTGTTCCATGCCGAAGCGGCACGCCTCAGCCCGCCGGGCATGGCCAGCGTGGTGGCTGCAGGCACCACATTTTTTGTGTTCGCCGGCGTGCTGATCGGCCCTGCTGCTTTTGCCGCGGCGTACGGCGGCATCGGCAGTTACAGCAATACGTTCCTGCTGGTTGTGATCTCGGCGGTTGTTGCTTTTGGTTTTTTGGTTCTGGCGCAGCGTGCCACGCACGGCCGGGTGCGTCCTCGCTCATGATGCCTCGCCGCGAAGTGCTGACGGCTCAGCAATGACGATGGCGCCGCCTTCGATCGTGGCGGTGGTGCTGGTGACCACCATGGTGCAGATTGCATCGGCCATGGGCATCGCGATTTTCCCGGTGCTGGCGCCGAATCTGGCGCAGATGTTCGATGTCGATGCATCCTACGTCGGTTACCAGATCAGCATCCTGTTCGGTGCGGCAACGCTGGCATCGGGACTGGTCGGCACCGCAGTGTTGCGCTGGGGCGCCTGCCGCGCGATGCAATGCTCGTTGTGGGTATGTGCGGCGGGGATGCTGGCCACAATGGCCGGCGATCTGCTGCTGATGCCGGTGGCCGCAGTGCTCGTCGGCGCGAGTACGGCGCTGGCTACAGCGGGAGCCGCACACCTGCTGTTCCGTTTCGGACCGCCGCAGCACCGCAACCTGATTTTTTCGATCAAGCAGACCGGTGTCCCGCTGGGCTGGGCCACTATTGCGCTGGTGGCGCCGGCGCTGACGGTGGCCTTCAGCTGGCGCATGCCGATGCTGGTGGTGCTGGTGTATTCGGCAGCCTGCGCATTGCTGCTGGAACGCTGGCGCATTCGCTGGGACGATGACCGCAATCCCGGTGCTGCTGCGAAAACCAACATGCTGTCGGGCGTGGTTGTTTTGTGGCGCTATCCGACGCTGCGTTATCTGGCGATGGCCGGATTCTTTTTTTCATTCGTGCAGCTATGCATCGGAACTTTTACCGTCAATCTGCTGGTGCAGGAGGCGGGCTACGGACTGGTTGCCGCCGGCGTGATGCTGTCACTGGTGCAGATTGCGGGCATGTCGGGACGAATGGTGTTCGGCTGGGTCGCGGATCGCAGCGGCGGCGCAATCACCCTGCTGGTGCTGACCAGTCTTGCGGCGGCAGCGGGGTGTATCGCCAGTCTGTTTGTGTCGTCCGACTGGCCGATGGTGGCGCTGGGAATTTTTTACGCGCTGTTCGGCATTGTTGCCTATGGCTGGAACGGCGTGATGCATGCACAGATTGCGCGACTGAGTCCTCCGGGCATGGTCAGTGTCGCCACCGGCGGCATCATGGCGTGGATTTTTGCCGGCATCCTGATCGGGCCGGCGCTGTTTGCGGCGATGTACCGCTGGATCGGCAGTTACAGCACGACTTTCGGCGTGCTGGCAATCGGGGCCCTGTGCAGTGCTGCGCTGGCCGTACTGGCGCGGCGTGCCGAGCGTGCGACATGACCGCAGCTGCCGTTCATCCGGCGCCGTCGGTTGCCGCGGTGGTTGCGGCAACGACTGCAGCGCAGGTGGCGGGGGCGATGGGCGCGGCGGTATTTCCGGTGATTGCACCCGAACTGGCACGCGTGCTCGACGTGCAGGCATCGCTGATTGGTTATCAGATGAGCCTGATCTACGGCGCTGCGCTCTTTGGTTCAATGCTGTTTACGTGGATGGTTGCGCGATACGGCGGCTGCCGTACCACGCAGATCGGCATGGCCTGCTGCATCATCGGGCTGGCGGTCGGCTTTCATGCCAGTCTCACGGCCCTGATGGTGACTTCGATCTGCATCGGCGTGGCAATGAGCATCAATCTGCCGGCGGCGGCGCACCTGCTGTTCCGCTTCAGTCCGCCGCAGCATCGTAATTTCATTTTTTCACTGAAGCAGACCGGTGTGCCATTGGCATGGGCGCTGATGGCGCTGGTCGCGCCGGTCATTACGCTGACCTGGGGCTGGCGCTGGGCGCTGGCTCTGGTGTTGTTGTCGTCCCTGCTGACATTGCTGGCCATGCAGACGGTGCGCGAACGCTGGGATGATGACCGGCGTCCCGATCTGCCGGTGCAGGCGCGCATCTTTGAAGGCGTGCAGCTGGTATGGCGGCTACCGGCGTTGCGCTGGCTGGGCGTAGCCGCATTCGGTCTTGCTTTTGTGCAGCTTTGTGTCAGCACCTTTACCGTGATCATGCTGGTCAGTGAAGTCGGATACACGCTGATCGAGGCCGGATTGATGCTGTCAGTGGCGCAGATGGCGGGTGTCATGGGACGTATTGTCTGGGGCTGGCTTGCCGACCGCACTGGCGACAGTTTGCGTGTGCTGCAGTGGCTGACTGCCGGCATGTTGCTGTGCAGTGTTGCCATTGCCTGCCTGCGGCCGGAGTGGCCGGTGCCGCTGACGGCACTGCTGTTTGCATTGTTCGGCGCGACGGCCATCGGCTGGAACGGTTTGTATATCGCTGAGGTGGCAAGGCGCAGCCCGCCGGGGCAGATCAGTATTGCCACCGGTGGTGCGATGGTCTGGAATTTCGCCGGCATACTTGCCGGCCCCACCGTATTCACGCTGGTCTACGAATGGCTGGGCAATTACGCCTGGACCTACGGGGTGATGTCGATGCTGGCGGCGGGCATTTTTCTGGCGTTATGGGCGGCGCGCCGGGCTCAGAGCGGTGAATTTTGATGGCACACTTTTGATGGAACAACTGAGCCTGCTGCAGCTGGTATTTTGCGCCATTGTGGTGATGGTGGCATTTGCGGTACGTGGCGGCGCCGGTTTTGGCGGTGGTGCAATCGCTGTGCCGCTGCTGGCGCTGGTGTTCCCGTTGCCGGTTACGGTGCCGGTGGTCACCGTGCTCAACATGCTGTCTTCCATCGGTCATGGCTTTACCGACTGGCGCAATATCGTATGGCGTGAAATCCGGCGCATTCTTCCCGGCAGCCTGCTCGGTGTGTTTGTCGGCATTTACCTGCTGACACTGTTCGATCCGCAGCCGCTGGCGCGGGCGCTCGGCGTGTTTGTCGTGTTCTATGCCCTGTACGTGATGGTTTTTGCGGGGCGTACGCCGCAGATTGCGCAGCGCTGGATGCTGCCGGTGGCGGCATTGACCAGTTTTGCCGCAGGCATCGTCGGTTCCCTGTTTGGCGGTGCGGCGGGGCCGTTGTACGTGATTTATCTGAATGCTGCGCGTCTGGGGAAAGACGCCTTCCGTGTCACCATTACCACGGTGATGCTGTTCCAGGGGTTGACGCGTATTGCCGGTTACGCGACGCTGGGTCTTTATGACCGCCATACACTGTTGTTACTGGCCGTGGCCCTGCCGGTGATGATTGCCGGGTCCTGGCTGGGGGCAAAAGTGGTGCGCCGTTTCGATACCGTGATTTTCAATCGCGCCGTAGCCGCCGTATTGATGATCAGCGGCGCAGCACTGATTCTGAAGTGATGTGATGTTTGATTTGAGCCTGTTCCAGCTATTGTCGATCGCCGCGGTGACTTTCCTTGCCTTTGTCGTGCGCGGCATGTCGGGCTTTGGCGCCGGATTGATTGCAGTGCCGCTGCTCGCTTTCGTGATTCCGTTGCAGCTCGCGGTACCGTTGTTC
>JAKFUJ010000406.1 GCA_021732805.1 Betaproteobacteria bacterium
TGCACGCTGAAACTGATCCATGCCATTACCCCGTACTTTTATCAGCAGTTCGCGCCGCCCGGCTACAAGATCGAGGTGGTGCCGTTTGAAAGTCCCACCGACGGCAAGAACGCCGTGGTCACCGGCACCGTCGATTTCGGCACATTCGGCATCGCGGCAGCGATGCTCGGCGCCGCGGCAGGCGAGCCGGTGGTGGTGATTGCGCCGCAATGCAATGCCGGCATGGCGATAGTCGCCGGCGCCAAGTCCGATATCTCGGCAGTCAAGGGTCTGAAAGGCAAAAAAGTGGCCATCTGGCCGGGCTCGACCCAGGAAGTGGTGATCCTCGAGCGGCTGAAGGCCGAGGGCATGACCATCAAGGACATACAGCCGATCCGCCTGCCGTTTTCCGACATGGCGCCGGCGCTGGCGCGCGGCGATATCGATGCTTACGTCGGCGCTGAACCCGGCCCCGGCATCAGCCTTGCCAACGGCACCGGCAAGATCGTCGAGTATCCGTACAGCACGCCGATCGGCTCGCTGAACATGGTGTGGGCGACACGCCAGGAGATGATCGACAAGAATCCGGAGTTGGTGAAGGTGATGATCGAAATGCATCGCAAAGCCACCGATTTCGCGCTGGCAAACCGCGCCGAGATGGTCAAGATGACCATGCAGAAATTGGGACAACAGCAGAAATCGATCGAGCTTGCAGCACCCAACGTGCAACTGACGTGGAAAATCGATGACGTATTCATCACCCGCGCCAAGGCATACGGCCAACTGATGCTCGAGAAAAAACAGATTCGCGAACTGCCGAATTTCGACAGGTTCATCAACGCGAAATTCATGCCGGCCGACGCGTCCGCCAAAAAGTAGCCCGGTGGTCGCCAAGTCCATGTCTACGGTACCGTCGGAACTGCCTGCGGCAGTCAGCGATGCGGAGGGCGCAGCAGCATCGTCGCGCCAGCCGTGGCTGACGCCGCGCGTTCGCGGCCTGCTGCTGGCGATCGCGTTTCCGCTGGCGCTGGTGGTACTGTGGCACTACCTGGTGGTGATCTCCGGAACACGGCTGGTGCCGACGCCGTATCAGGTTGGCGTCATGATGTGGGATTTCATTTTCGGCGGCGTCCACGACGATGCCTTCAGCGCCACCATCGGCACCCACCTGCTGGCCTCGATGCAGCGGGTATACGGCGGCTTCGCGCTGGCGATCGTCATCGGTGTGCCGCTGGGATTGCTGATCGGCAAGGTGCCGCTGATGCGCCAGATGCTCGACCCCACGCTGTCGCTGCTGCGGCCGATTCCGGTGACAGCCTGGTTGCCGCTGTCGATGATTTTTTTCGGACTGGGTCCGCGTTCCGCGGTATTTCTGGTGTTCCTCGGCGCGTTTTATCCGATCCTGCTTAACACCATATTCGGCGTGCGCTCGGTTGATGTCCGCTTGTTCGAAGCCGCCGCGATGCTCGGTTGCGACGGCTCCCGCATGTTCCGCCAGATCGTGCTGCCGGCGGCCATGCCCAGCATATTCAACGGCCTGCGCCTGGCCCACGGCTTCGCATGGATACTGATCGTGGTCGGTGAAATGACCGGCGTGCCGACCGGACTGGGGTCGGTGATCATGGATGGACGGACGTTGTCGCGCACCGATCTGGTCATCACCGGGATGATCGTGATCGGTGTCGCCGGTTTCATCACCGACCGCATGATCCTCGCCCTGAACAACCGGGTATTGCGCTGGAGCCCGCAGCATCATGGCTGATCCGGCAGCCAAGCCGCGGCGCCAGTTTCTGACGGTGCGCGATGTGACCAAGAAATTCCGCATCGGCGCGAATACCGTCGATGCCCTCGCACGGGTGAACCTGACCATCAGCAAGGGCGAATTCGTCTGCCTGATCGGCGCATCGGGGTGCGGCAAATCGACGCTGCTGCGCATCATCGCCGGTTTTGACCAGCCGACCGACGGACAGGTCAGTCTTTATGAACAACCGGTCAGCGGGCCGGGCAGCAACCGCGGCATGGTATTTCAGGACTACGCGTTGTTCCCGTGGATGAACGTACGCGAAAACATCAGCTTTGGTCCGCGACAGAAAGGCATGACTAAACAGCAAGTCGCGAAAATCACCGATGAATATCTGCATATGGTCGGCCTCGAAAAATTCGCCGACCGTTTTCCGCATCAGCTTTCCGGCGGCATGAAACAACGCGTGGCAATTGCCCGGGTTCTGGCCAACGAATGCGAACTGCTGCTGATGGACGAACCCTTCGGCGCGCTCGATGCCATTACGCGCGAAAGCCTGCAGCAGGAACTGCTCGAAATCTGGGCGCGCACCGGCGTCACCATCATTTTCGTCACCCATTCCGTGGAAGAAGCAGTGTTGCTGGCGGACCGGGTCGTGGTGATGACTGCCGGGCCGGGCCGCATCGAGACCGACATCACCATCGATCTGGCGCGTCCGCGCGAAGTGTCAGCGATTGATTTCAACCAGGTGCGCCGCGACATCACACAGCGGCTGACCAGTCACGTGGTTCGCCGCGACCTGACCACCGTTGTTTGAGCGGCAGGGCGCCGCCGCCGGCCAACGCCGCTCCACGATCCGGTCCCGGCTGCCACGCGCTGCGCGGCGTCTATAATCCGTGCGTTCCCGCAACGTACAGGATCAAATCATGTCTGCTCCGGTTACCAATCGTCGGCCCGCACCCGACAAAGTCATCGTCGATCTCGCCGACTATGCCCATGATTACAAACCGATCGGCAAACTCGCGTTTGAAACCGCGCGGCTGACGCTGATCGACAGCCTGGCCTGCGCATTTGAGGCGCTGGCGTATCCCGACTGCACGAAATTATTGGGTCCGGTGGTGCCCGGCACCATCGTGCCCAACGGCGCGCGCGTGCCCGGTACCAGCTACGTGCTCGACCCGGTGACGGCAGCATTCAACGCCGGTACGCTGATCCGCTGGCTGGATTTCAACGATGCGTTCTACGGCCGCACGGTGATCCATCCGTCCGACAACATCGGCGCCATCCTGATGACTGCCGACTGGCTGTCGCGCACGCGGCAGGCGGCAGGCAAAAAGCCATTGACCATGCGCGACGTGCTGTCGGCGATCATCAAGGCCTACGAAGTGCAGGGCGGACTGGCGCTGGAGAACGGTTTCACGGCTGCGGGACTCGACCACACCATCCTGGTCAAGATCGCATCCACCGCCGCAGTGTCGCAACTCATAGGCTGCACGCGCGAGGAAATCATCAACGCGCTGTCGAATGCTTGGGTCGATGGCCATGCGCTGGCCACTTACCGCCGCAAACCGAATACCGGCGCGCGCAAGTCGTGGGCAGCGGGCGATGCATCGGCACGCGCGGTATGGCTGTCGTTGCTGGCGAAAAAGGGCGAGATGGGTTATCCGTCGGCACTGACGGCGCCGAAGTGGGGTTTTTACGAAGTGCTGTTCAAGGGCAAGCCGTTCAAATTCCAGCGCCCGTTCGGCAGCTACGTCATCGAGAACACGCTGTTCAAGATTCCGTATCCGACCGCGTTTCATGGTCAGACTGGCGTCGAGGCGGCGATCAAGCTGCACCCGCTGGTCAAGGACCGCCTTGACGACATCAAACACATCGAGGCGCGCGGCCATAACTCGACGATGGTCATTCTCGACAAGACCGGGCCGCTCGCCAATTTTGCCGACCGCGATCACTGCATGCAGTACATGATGGCCATCGGCCTGATTTATGGCGACATGACCGCCAAACATTACGAAGACGAGATCGCCTCCGACCCGCGCATCGATGCATTGCGCACAAAAATACGCCTGACCGAGTACGCCAGATATGAGCGCGAATACCACGACCCGTTCAAACGCACCAATGCCAATTCCATCCAGATATTTTTCAAGGACGGCAGCAAGACGCCGCTATCCGAGGTGAACTATCCGCTGGGTCATCGCAAGCGGCGCAAGGAGGGCATACCTGCGGTGATGAAAAAGTTTGGAGAGAACACGGGCATGGTGTTTGCTACGAAACGGAAAGCCGCGATCACCGCGGTCTGCATGGACCAGAAAAAACTGGAGGCGATGGCGGTCAACGAATTCGTGGATCTGCTGGTGCGTTGACCCGCTGCGACCCTTGCTGTCAGCAATGCAGGTTAGTTGCAGAGTCCGAGGATGCGTTCCTCAGGTGAGCATGCTTTTGCCGGGACGGCCAGACTTGGTTTCTTGGTGACGCATGACCGGATTTCCCGGGCACTCGGTGCATGGTAGGTCCAGCCCGGGGCGAGCTTGGGCAGAGTCAGACTGACCTCGCGCCATTTCGGATGCCCCTCAGCCTGCAATGTCGGAAAGTTCTGGCATAACGATCGCGCGAATCGGGTCAAGTTGTTGACGGTGGTATCAAGGTTGTAGTCGTAGGTCACCAGGAATGCGCCCACCGAAATGGTCGTGAAGTTCTCCTGAATCAGGTTCGGGTAGCTGCTCACCCGCACCGAGGATTGAGAATAGATTTCCAGCGGTTTCTTGCTGGAGGGATGTGCAGGATCAAACTTCAGCAACTTGATGAATTTCTGTGCCTCCGGTTTCATGTTGGCGATCAGTGGCGCGGGCTGGCCTGCGGCGACCACTACAACATCAACCGTCTTGTCCGAAATCAGCTTTACGAGCGCCTCCTCGTTGGACATATAGCTCGCGTTGGCTTCCGGAACAGGACTGCCGAACATCATCCGGTACAGCGTATGCGTAATCAGCGCGGCGCCGCTGCCGAGCATGCCGCCATTGATCTTCGCGTCCCTGATGTCA
>JAKFUJ010000326.1 GCA_021732805.1 Betaproteobacteria bacterium
GAACAGCTCTACAAAAAATACGCCGTGGTGTTTGAAGCCGCACAGCGCTATGCGCGGCAGTTTCCGGCCGGCCCCTTCCGCGAGCTGGTGATTCCGCACCGCGAACGGCTGGTGCGCACGCTGTGTTATCACGTGTTCCGCATCGGTGAATCATTTCTCGAAACCTGGGATGGCGCGGAATATTCGGTGAAAATCGCCGACAACGAGCCGCCTGATGAGATGCTCACTGGCGATGACGTTGCGCATTATGGCGCCGATGTATGGAAACACTACGAAACCTGGTGGGCCGGACTCGAAGACCGCAAGCTCACGCGCGTGCTGAAAACATATTACGGCGATACCGTCGCGCATCAGGTTTTTGAACGCGTCACCTGGCATTCAGCGCAGCACTGCCGGCAACTGGTGGCTGTGCTCGAACGCATCGGCATTACGCCGGATCGACCGCTGACCGTGCACGATCTCGCGGGACTGCCGTTGCCCGAGCGCTTGTGGGAGTGACTCCCGGAACGCGGGAAAATCGAAAACTGAATGGGAAGCGGTGATTGATGAGCAAGCCGGTCTGTCTGCTGTGGCTGGATGATTTCAAGTCGTACGAGGATGCGCTGGCCCGTGCCGGACTCAGTGATCGCTTCGAAGTGCATGCCGTGAAGCGCGACGAGCAGCCGCCCGCAGCCATCATTTCGCGGGTGGAAGTGCTCGCTGGATGGAAACACGGCGGTTATCTCGGGCAGATGCCCAAGCTGCGCTGGATCCAGGCGATGACCGCGGGAGTTGAAGCCTGGCTCGGTGCGCCCGGGCTGCGCGACGATGTGCCGCTGTGCTGCGCGCGCGGTTCGCACCGCCACTCGATGTCCGAGAACATCCTCGGCGCATTGTTTCACCTGACCAAACCTTATATGGCGGTCGCGCTCGACCAGAAAAAAAGTCACTGGGCGCGACGTCAATCGAAGTTGCTGGCCGGGCAGACGCTGGGCATCCTCGGCCTTGGCGCCATCGGGCAGGAGCTGGCACGCAAGGCGGCTGCACTCGAAATGCGCGTGATCGGCACCCGCCGCACGCCGGCAGCGGTGCCGCATGTGGATCAGGTGTATTCCGGAGAGCAGACGGACGAAGTCCTGCGCCAGTCGGATTTTGTCGTGGTGCTGATGCCGTCAACCACCGACACCGACAACTTCATCAATACGCAGCGTCTCAAGGCGATGAAACCCACGGCGTGGCTGCTCAACTTTGCGCGCGGTTCATTGATCGTCGACGAAGACCTCATCGCCGCAGTCAACAACAAAACCATCGCCGGCGCCGTGCTTGATGTGTTCCGTGAGGAACCGCTGCCGACCACGCATGCGTTCTGGACCACGGAAAACATTCTGGTGCTGCCGCATATCGGCGGCGGCCACAGCGGACGCGGCGCAGTGGTCGCCGACATTTTTGCCGAAAACGCGCGGCGCTTTCTGGCGGGTGAGCCCTTTGCGACTGCGGTGGATCGGGTGCGCGGCTACTGACTGGCTGTTTTTCAGGGCGTGCACGGTCACGCACGCATCGCAGTGCCGCTTATTCCAGCTTGATGCCCGCGGTCTTGACGACCTTGGCCCACTTGTCGATTTCGGATTTGACGAAACCGCCCCATTCCTCGGGTGATGTGGTCTGGATTTCAACACCCGCGGTGGCCAGTTTTTCGACGACATCGGGCATTGCCAGCGCGCGCCTGATTTCGGCGTTCAGTTTGTTGACCACTGCCGGCGGGGTTTTTGCCGTGGTGAACATGCCCTGCCAGTCGAGTACCGTGAATCCGGGAATGCCGGCTTCGGAAACCGTCGGCACTTCCGGTGCGGCGGGCGAGCGTTTGGGCGCGGTGACGGCGAGTGCGCGCAGTTTGCCGTTGCGCACGAAAGGGATCGATGACGGCATGCTGGCGAAGCTGCCGGCGATCTGTCCGCCGACCAGATCCGCCATCGCCGGGCCGCCGCCCTTGTACGGCACATGCACCACATCCACCTTGGCGAGGATCTTGAACAGCTCGACCGCCATGTGCGGCGCGCCGCCGGTGCCGCTGGAGCAGAACGCGAGCTTGCCCGGCTGGGCTTTGGCGAGTGCGATCAGCTCCTTGACGTTGGTGGCGGCCACGCTGGGATGCACCACCAGCAGATTGGTGACGTTGCCGGTGTAGGTGACCGGCGCGAAATCCTTGACGATGTCGTACGGCATTTTGTAGAGGCTGGCGTTGATCGCCATCGGCCCGATGCTCGACAGCAGCAGGGTATGGCCGTCGGGTGTGGCTTTTGCGACCAGCTCGGCGCCGATCATACCGTTGGCGCCGGGGCGGTTGTCGACGACGACTTGCTGGCCCATGGATGCGGCCATTTTCTGGGCGACGACGCGCGCCACCAGATCGGTGCTGCCGCCGGGCGCAAAGCCGAGGATCATGCGCATCGGGCGGGTGGGGAAGTCCTGTGCGGTTGCCGCTGCGCAGGTGCTCAGCAGAGCCGCGCACAGTGCCAGCGTCGTTGCTTTCTTCATCGGCTTCATTGGTTTTTCCCGAATGTGTTCGAATAGAATGGAATGGTTGTGAGAGATTACGAAATTCAGCGAAACCCCGCAGAAAAACCGGCTGATCCAGTGCGCACGCTAGGCTACTGCCAGTGGCGCGTCAATTCAAATTCATTGATCAATCGATACAATTTAATTCTCCCGGAGCAATGACCCATGACCGCATGGCGCAATCCGAACGTGGTGTCGTTCGCACAGGCCGTCAGCCGGTTTGTCTCGGGCAAGGATACGCCCCGCGATTTTCTGGAGCGCTGCATAGCCAACATCGACAAAAAAGAACAGCAGGTACAGGCATTCGTCACGCTGAATCTTGAGGCGGCACGCAAGGCCGCCGATGCCTCCGGTAAACGCTATAAAGCCGGACAAGTGCTGTCGATGGTCGACGGCTGTCCGGTCGGCATCAAGGACATCATGGCGACCAGCGACATGCCGACACAGATGAACAGTCCCGCCTTCAAGGGCTGGAATTCCGGGCAGGACGCGGCCTGTGTCTATGCATTGCGTCGCGGCGGTGCGATCATTCTCGGCAAAACAGTGACCACCGAGTTTGCGATCGGTTATTCGGGACCGACCACCAATCCGTTTGATGCGGCGCGAACACCCGGCGGTTCCTCCAGCGGCACGGCGGCGGGTGTCGGCGCGGGCATGATGCCGGTCGGACTGGGTACGCAGACTCAGGGTTCGACCCTGCGTCCCGCATCTTATTGCGGCGCCGTCGGTTTCAAGCCGACGCTGGGTGCGCTGAACATGGCCGGCGTGCATCCGCTGTCGGCAACCAATGATCATCTCGGCGTCATCGGTGCGACGCTGGAGGATGTGTGGCGCGTCGCCTCGCAGATTTCGCTGGGCGTCGGCAGTCCGGGGTTTGGTTTTCTCGATGGCGCCGCCGCGAATCTGCCGGCCCCGATCAAGCCGCGCAAACTGATACGGCGCTACACGCGGGGCTGGGATGAGACCGACGCAGAGACCAAGGCCGCATACGAAAGTGCGCAGCAGTCATTGCAGGATGCCGGTGTCGAAGTCGTCAGCAAAACCGACGATCCGCGGGTTGCCGCATTTGAAGCGGCGATGGAACGCGACATCGACAGCGCACTGGACATCGTTGCCTATGAAATGCAGTGGCCGTTTCAGGATATGGTGGCCCGTCATGGCGACGCCATCGGCGAGCGTATCCGCGGATTGATGGTGCGTGCGCAGCAGATCACGCCGGCGGATTATCTGGCGATGCTGGAAAAGCGCCGCGCCATACGTGCGCATGCGATGGAGCTGGCGCGGGCCGTCGGCGCCGATGCTTATGTCACGCTGGCGGCTTCGGGTCCGGCGCCGCAAGGGCTCACGCACAGCGGCAGCCGCAGCTTTATCGTGCCGGGTTCGTGGCTGGGATTTCCGGCGTTTGCGTTGCCGTTGATGGCGGTTCATGGCCTGCCGCCGGACCTGCAACTGCTGGGTCTCGACCGGCAGGACGGACGCTTGTGCGCCCATGCGCACTGGGTGATGCAATCCAGGCCGTAAGCGTAAAACATAAGTAATTGATTTTATTATAGAATAATGAATTCCGCTGTCCGCGGCAGGCTTTGCGCAAACAGGGGATCTGAAGTTTTGTCTGAGGGAACGCTTGTCTATACTGGTCAGGCAGTCCAATAAAACAACATGAACCGGAGGAAAAGATGAATGGATTTTCTGCAGCAGTCCGCAATGCTTTACTGATTTTGTCCGTGGGAAGTTTCATGGCGGGCGCCGCCTTTGCACAAGCGCCGGCTTATCCCGCCAAATCGATCCGCATGGTCATCGCGCTGGCGCCGGGCGGCGGCGTGGATACCACCGGTCGTTTCATCGCGCAGAAATTGAGTGAGGCCTGGGGCCAGTCGGTGATCGCCGACAACCGGCCCGGCGCCGGCGGTTCGATTGCCGCTGAAACCGTCGCGCTGGCGCCGCCCGATGGTTACACGCTGCTGATGACATCGGCAGGCATCAGCATCACACCGAGCCTGATAAAACTTTCCTACGATCCGCGCAAGGATTTGCTGCCGGTGACGCAGGCGGTGGTTTCGCCCGGTGTGCTGGTGGTGCATCCTTCGCTGCCGGTGAAAAACGTCAAGGAATTGATTACCTTTGCCAAGGCACGGCCCAATGAGTTGTTCTTTTCATCGTCGGGCCTGGGCTCGGCGCAGCATCTGTCGCTGGAGCTGTTTTCACAGACGACGGGA